>WGCB01000233.1 GCA_015494005.1 Caldilineaceae bacterium | reverse complement strand
CTCTCATCCTCCTGGCCTTTGCCCGGCTCACCTGGCAGCTGGACGGGAAGGCCCTCTGGTGGGACGAGAGCCTGAGCCTGCAGCGGGCGGAATCCCCCTGGCTGGATCTGCTCCTGGGCCGCCTGCCCATCACCGATGGCTTCACCCGCAACGTCACCATCGACCAGCACCCCTTCGCCTATTTCGTGCTGCTGGGCGTCTGGATCCGTCTAGCCGGGATCCAGGAGTTTGCCCTGCGCTTCCCCTCGGTGATGGCCGCCACCCTGCTGGTTCCGGGGGCCTGGGCCTTTGCCCGCCACCTGGCCGCCCGGGACGCGGTGGCCCCGTCCGCTCCCTTCTGGGTGGCCCTGCTGGCGGCCCTCAACCCCTTCCTGCTTTGGTACGGCCAGGAAGTCCGCATGTATACCCTGGTGGCCCTGCTAGCAGTGATCAGCACCCTAGCCCTGCTGCGCTGGAGCGAGGCCCAACGGATCGGCTCGGCCGACGCCCGGCTGCGGCTGGTGGGGTACGGGGCCTCCCTCCTGGCCCTGCTCACCACCCACTACTTCGCGGTGCTGCTCATGCCCGTGCACGCCCTGGTCATCGTCCGGCGGCTAGCGGCCCGCCACCGGCGCTGGGCCTGGCTCCTGGGAGGCGGGCTGCTGGCCGGTGGAGCCCTGCTAGTGGGGGCCGCGGCCTGGGTGATCCTGCGCCAGCCCGGGAGCGGGGACAACTTCGCCCCGGTGGGCGTGGCCGTCCTGCTGCCGGATCTGCTCAACGCCTTCAGCCTGGGCCTGAGCGTGGACATCGACGACGTGCGCTGGCTGGACGCCCTCTTCGGGGTGGTGGCCCTGCTGGGCCTGGCCCATGGCTGGAGGGTCTCTGGGCATCCGCGGCCCCGGCTGGACCTGCGCTGGGTGCTGCTCGGCTTCGTCCTGGCGCCGCCGGCCCTGTTGATCCTCATCGGCCTGGTGCGCCCGGCCTACATGAACGCCCGGCACATGAGCCTGATCGCCGGTGGGTTCACCGTGCTGGTGGGAGCCGGGCTGGGCTGGCTCTGGCAGCGACGCTCCTGGCTGGGGCTGGGGGTGGCTGGCGTCCTGGTGGCGGGCATGCTGGTGAGCAGTGTGCACTACTTCCAGGATCCCCGCTACGGGAAGGACGACTTCCCCGGCCTGGGACGCTACCTGCGCCAGGAGCTCCAGCCCGGGGATCTGCTCCTGCTGGACCCGCCGGAGCTCCTACGCCTCTATCGCTACTACCTGCCGGTGGACCTGGTGGAGGAGGGGCAGCGGGCCGGCCTGGACACCCGCTGGCAGAACGTGCCTTTGCTCTGCCACGAGTGCCCGAGTCCCCGGCTCTTCCCTCTGCTGGAGGAGCTGCGCCAGCGCCACCGGCGCATCTGGTTGGTAACCTCGGGCATGTTCCCCTTCTCGGACCCGGAGAAGCAGATCGAGGCCTGGCTCCAGGAGCACGCCTTCCGGGTGCGGGAGCAGAGCTTCGCCAGCGCCACCTCCTTCCTGGAGCTGGACCTCTTCCTGCCCCAGCTGCCCCTGGTGGACGAGCTGCCCCCGTCCGCCACCCGGGTGGACGCCCAGTTCGGGACGGAGATCCGCCTGCTAGGCTACCAGGTGGGACGATCCCTGGCTCCACGCTCGGCCGTGCCGCTGACCCTCTACTGGCAGGCCCAGCGGCCCCTGGAGCGACGGTACAAGTACGTGGCCCAGCTGGTCCGGCCAGGGGGTGGGTCCGAGGCCTTTCCCCCCACCGAGCGGGAGCCCTACGATGGCTTCCTGCCCACGGTCTGGTGGCCCCAGGAGCAGATCGTCATGGAGCTGAGCCAGCTGGCCGGGCCCGATCCAGGGGCCGAGGGAACCGAAGGGCTGCAGTTGCTCGTTTTCCTCTACGACAGCGAGAGCCTGGAGCGGCTGGAGGTGACGTCCGCGGGGCTGGGTCAGGTGGAAGAGGGCACACGCCTCCTCCTGCCCTACCGGTGACGGGTTGGGCTCGACAAAACTTGCCACAGCCTGGATGTCCGCGCAGTTTGACCTGACGATTCGGAATGGGGATAATGGGACCGATTGGCATGGTTCCTGGAGGGTGGCTCACACTGTATGCGTACCGACCTGGCGGAAGCGATCTGGCCCGAGCCCAGCAAGACCGTCCTGCGTGACCGGAGCTGGCTGCAGGCCCATATCGAGCAGATTGCCGTTGGTGCAATCCTTGTCCTTTTCCTCTCGATTGGGATCGGGTACAGCCTGGTCGTCCCTCCCTTCGAAACGCCGGATGAGGTGCACCACTACGCTTTCGCGCGCCACCTGGCCCAGGGCAATCCCCTGCCCGTGCAGACAGTGGAGCGGAACGGCCCCTGGGAGCACGAGGGCACCCAGCCTCCCCTCTACTATTTTCTTCTGGGGCGGCTCATCGCCGGCATCGACCAGAGCGACTTCCCGGCCCTGAACCAGGTGAACCCCCACGCCAACCTGGGCAATCCCCTCTACCCAGGCAACAAGAACAAGATGCTCTACAGCGCCCGGCCGCTGCCCCTGCGCGCCACGAACCTGGCGGTGCATGTGGGACGCTGGTTCTCCCTCTTCCTGGCCAGCCTGAGCCTGCTCCTGGTCTACGCCATCGCTCGCCTGGCCTTTCCCCGCTCCCGCCTGCTGCCGCTGATGGCTCTGGCCCTGGTGGCCTTCATCCCTCAGTTCAACTTCATCAGCGCCAGCGTCTCCAACGACAACATGGTGATTCTGGTGAGCACGGCCACGGTCTACTGGCTGGCCCGCCTGCTGGTCCGGGATCCGACGCAGCCCATCCGGAGCCGGGACTGGCTGGTCCTGGGAGGACTCCTGGGCCTGGCCGGGCTGAGCAAGCTCCAAGGGCTGGGGCTGGCGCCCCTCTCGGGCCTGGTCATCCTGGCCCTGGCCTGGAAGCGGCGGGATTGGCGGCTGCCCCTGCGGGCCCTGGCGCCGGTGGCGGGGATGGCCCTGCTCATCGCCGGCTGGTGGTACTGGCGAAACTACAGCCTGTACGGCGAGTGGCTGGGGGTGAACCAGCTCCTCTCCATCAACGGCATGCGCTACGCTCCCCAGACTTGGGAGCAGCTGTGGGGTGAGCTGCGGGGAGTCCGCTACTCCTTCTGGGGACTCTTCGGCTGGTTCAGCATCCTGCTGCCCGAGTTCACCTACCGTTTCTTCGATATCCTGGCCTTGCTGGCGGTGGGCGGCTTCGCGGCCACCGGCGTGGCCGCCTGGAAAGGCCAGGGCAGGGAGATGCTGAGCCGGCCCAGCATCCAGGTCCACGGACTGCTGGCCCTCTGGCTGGCCATGCTCATCGGGCTGCTGATCTACTGGCTGACCTTCGCCACCAGCGGTCAGGGACGCCTGCTCTTCCCGGCCATCAGCGCGGTGGGGGTGATCTTCGCCACGGGACTGGGTTTCTGGCTGCGCTTGCTGCCCCGACCCTGGCGCCTGCCAGCCTTCGCCATCGCCCCGGTCAGTTTGCTGGCCTGCTCTGTCTACGCGCTCACGGCTCTGCTGCCCGGGATCTACAGCTCGCCCAGTCCTGTGATGAAGGTGCCGGACGAGGCCATTCCCGTCAACCTGTCCTACGAGGGGAAGATCGAGCTGGTAGCGCTGGAGGTGCCGGATGGCCGGTATCGGCCGGGAGAACAGGTGCCTGTCACCCTCTACCTTCGGGCTCCGAAAAAACTCAGCAAGGACTATCCCCTCTTCGTGCAGCTTCTGGATCCAGAGAACCGGGAGATCGGCAACGTGACCACCCATCCAGGCTGGGGACGCAACCCCACCAGCCTGTGGGAGCCCGGCGCCATCTACGCGGACCGGTACGCGGTCACGGTGTGGGGGAACATCAGCAACCGCTCTCCTCTGCTGGCCCGGCTCTACGTGGGTTTCATCGATCCGGAGACCCACACTCGCCTTCGCACCCCTGCGGATGTAGACCCTGGGCTGCCCGGCTTTCTGATCGATTCGGTGGAGATCGAGCCGGCCCAGCGCCTGGACCCCAATGCCCTCTACCTCCAGCCGGTGGACATCCCCTTCATGGACCAGATCCGGCTGATCGGCTACGGCAACCCCGGTGTAGTCTGGCTCTCGGATCGAACCCGCATGCAGGTCACCCTCCTGTGGGAGGCCACGGGACAGCCGAGCCAGGACTACACGGCCTTCGTCCACCTGGTGGACGCGGCGGGGGAGCAGGTGGCGGGCTTCGATCAACCGCCGGCGGAAGGACGCTTCCCCACCAGCCGCTGGCGCTTCGGCGATCTGGTCCTGAGCCGTTTCCCGCTGGAGCTGCCAGCCGATCTTGCCCCCGGCATCTACCAAGTGTGGATCGGCCTCTACTCAGATCCGGAGGGTGCCGAACGACTGCCTGTAGGGGCCTCCGATCTGCCTGTGCAAGACCACCGGGTCCTCTTGACCCAGGTGGAGATCCGCTGAGCCGGCCATCCCCCTGAGATCCGAACCGAAAAGCCCGTGTCCGCATTCCTGTTGGACACGGGCTTTTTCTATTGGCGGAGGCGCAGCGGGGACAATCGATGCAATTACCGATTCTGGTTGGGACCAATGCCCCATAAGAGATCAACAGAGATTTGTAGACAATAGTTGTTGTTGAGACGTTCGTAAGCGCTCGTTTCAACACCTCGGCTCAGACCGTTTCCTCTCCGATCAAAACGAAGGGCGCCAAAGTGCCGACAAACCTGCCGTTCCCCAAAGATGTTTCAGCTGGGTGAACGCCTATTGACATAGCTGGTTTATGGCACACCGATGGCTTTGTCATTGAAAACCCTCCAGCGCAAAAGGATGTAGCCGTGCAGAATCTGACCGAACAGTACCGAATCAATCCGAAAAACCTGAAGCATCGGCAGGAGTTCATCCTGCTCGGCGAGCAGGAAATCCAGACGCTGCGTCGGCTGGAGAAATGGGCAGATCGAGTAGTCGATGCCATCGTGCAGGAATTCTACGATTTCCAATTCTCTTTCCCACCCACTCTCGCATTCTTCACCCAGTATGCGGAAAGCAAGAACATTCCTGTCAGTGAAGTGCGACGCCGGCTGGAGCAAAGCCAGCGCCAATACTTCCTGGATATCTTTCAGGAGGCGCAGCGAGAGGAGGGCTTTGGTCCTAGCTATTTCGAGAAACGCCTCCTGATCGGCGAGCGGCACAACCAGATCGACCTGCCGCTGAAGTGGTACATGGGGAGCTACAGCTTATACCAGCGTTTGATCAGCAAGCACCTCTGGCGAGCCTACTTCCTTCAACCTTGGTTCCTCCATCGTGCCGAGCAGGCTATCTTCACTGTGTTGAACTACGACCTCCAGGCAGTGGCTGACGCATTCTTCTACAGCTATCTCCGCTCCATTGGCCTGGATCTGAATGCGATCCATGTGGATTCCATCGAACACGACCTGTCGGAACAGTATGCCACGCTGAAAAACACCGTGCTGGACACTTTGGTGGAGACGGCTCACACCATTCGAGTGCTGGACGAGACCAGCGACCAAGTGACCGCGGCCATCCACCAAACCACCCTGGCCGCCGAGCAGATTTCGATCACGGTGCAGGAGACGGCAGAGAAGGCTTTCCACCAGACCCATGCAGTGGAGGAAGTCATCCAACTGCTAAACGAGATGCGGGTCCACATCGACGAGGTGGCCCGGGGAGCCCACGAGCAGCGCAACGTGGTGGTGCAGACCGCCGATGCCATGGAACAGTTGGCTGGGGCGATCGCCGACATCCGCCAAGGGGCGCGTGAGCAAACCCAAGGGGTGGAGCAGGCCCTGTCCGCCCGTCAGGGGCTGACCAGCAGCATCCAGAAAGTGCTCGGGGCAGCAGGAGAGATGACGGACAAGACCCAGGAGGTCACGAATGCGGCCCAGGAAGGGTTCGTCGTGGCCCAGCAGACCGTCGACAGCATCCAGAAGCTGCGGGACACCACGGACCAGCTGGCAGAGCGGATCCGAGATCTGGGCGAACGTTCCGGGAAGATCGGCGTGATCGTGGAAGCCATCGATGGGATCGCCAGCCAGACCAATCTCCTGGCCCTGAATGCTGCCATCGAGGCCGCTCGAGCAGGCGAGCATGGGAAGGGCTTTGCGGTAGTGGCCGACGAGGTGCGCAAACTGGCCGAACGCACCAGCAAGGCAGCCCAGGAGATCGCCGAGATGATCTACGACGTGCAGCAGGAAGCAGATAGCGCGGTTCAGGTCATGGAGCTTGCGGGGGCGGACGTCTCGGCGGCAGTGGAGTTAACCAACCAGGCAGGTGATTCCTTCCACACCATCGTCGCCACCACGGAGGCTTCGTCGGAGCAGGTCGAGAAGATCCGGCACGCTCTCGAACAAATGCAGCATGCAGAACAACAGGTTCAGGAGATCATTTCTGAGATCAGCGTAGTTGCTCAGCGCAACGAGGAGGTCGCTGAGATGATGGGCACCATCAACCGCACGGTGCGCGAGAACTGGGACCACATCTCTCTGGTTGCGGAGCAGAATGCCGCCACGGCCGATCGAATGGCTACAAGCAGCACTCAAACTGTCCATGCGATGGAAGGCATTGCCGACATCTCCAACCAAAACGTCGTGGCCACTCAACAGATTGCCGCCAGCACCGAAGAGGTCAGCGCGCAGATGTATGAGGTGAAGGCATCGGTGACGCCCCTTTCCCAGATCGCCCAAACATTGCAGCGGCTGATCGCCCAATTTGAGCTCTCGATCCACACACAGCGTCAGGCCGCCACGACCAACGGTCGAGTGCGGCGTGTACGTTCACGTGCCGATAAGGCGGTGCATACGCCTTCCAACAAACGCGAAGCCTCCCTCATCGCCAATTGATGCCTATATCCTCGGGCAACTTTGACAAGCCTAGAGCATTCAACAGCTACCGTAACATCGAGTTGACCATCAAGGAGTGGACCTGTGTTGAACATTCTCTCAATCGGACCGGTTCAGTGGATCAAGCAGAGTGTCGTTCGCAAACTCGGCCTTGGACTGGCAGCGATGCTGCTTGCCGTATTAATCATGGTCGCCAGCATTGTGGTTGCCGTAAACCAACAGCATTCGGATGCCTTGGTGATCAATGTGGCTGGACGGCAACGCATGCTTTCCCAGCGGATAGCCAAAAACACGCTACGGATTATTCACGGCGACCCCGAAGCCGTTGAGGAGTTGCGCCAGGCGGCTGAACTGTTCGACAAAAGTCTGGATAGCCTGCACAACGGCGATCCCGAACAGGGCATTCCTCCTGCACCCGAAGATATCCAAGAGCAGTTACAAGTGGTTGACGAGCTCTGGGAACCCATGTACGCAGACATCCAGACGGTGCTTGCCAGCGCCAATGATTTCCAGGAACTTCAACGGCTAACGGACGAAATCCTGTCTGAGAGCGATCTTCTGTTCGACATCGACACCCGTTTGACCAATGCCCTGGAAGCGACGCAGGCATCTGCCCCGGCGATGGACGCCGCCGAACAGCTGGGGGTTCTGGCTCTGGAGATCGCTCAAGTGGTCCCACAGGTCGGTCAAGGACAAGTTGACCGGATCCCGGAACTGACGGAACGAATCCAGCAATTCGACACAACTCTCGCGGCGCTCCTGGAAGGCGATGCAGCTCTCTCGATCCCGGCCGCGGCCGGACGTGTCCGTGAAGAACTCAACACGATGCGCTCAGAATGGGCGCAACTGGTAACGTTGAGCGAGGCATTGCAGGAACTAGCAGAGCACTATCACGCCGGGCAACAGGCGGCGGAGGCTGTCGTACATAACAGCAACCCTCTTTTGGTGGAAAGCAACGAGGTGGTCCAACGTTTCGAAAATGATGCCACGCGCAAATTCCAGCGGCTGTATCAACTCCTTGGTGGGCTCTCCATCATTATACTCCTTGTGGCTGCTGCGGTGTTCTGGAACCTGCGCCGGACCATCCTGCCGCTGAAATCCATCGAGAAAGCTGCCAGCAGCATTGCCAATGGGGATTTTGATCAGGAAATTCGTTGCCGAGGCGAGGATGAGATCGGTCACCTGGCAGAATCTTTCCGGACCCTGGTCGAATACGTGCAACACATGGCCGACGTGGCGCATCATCTGGCTCAGGGCGACCTGTCTGTCGAGTTTTCCCCTCGCTCGGAGCAGGACCTGCTTGGGAATGCGTTCCAGGACATGGTTGTGTACCAAAAACACATGGTGCAGATCATGGAGCGAGTGTCAAACGGCGATCTGGCCGTGGAGGTGGAGGTCACCTCAGAGCAGGATCTCTCCCGCCAGACCTTGCGCAAAATGGTGGAGAGTTTGCGCCATCTAATCGGGCGAGTCAGCCAGAACGCCAAGAAAGTAGCGACGGCCAGCAACAACCTGAATGCATCCAGCAGCCAGTCGAACGATAGCGTCCAGAAAATCGCTCAAACCATCGATCAGGTGGCAATGGCGACGCAACAGGTCGCGGAAACAGTCAACCAGGTTGCCATCGGCGCCACTCAGCAAGCCGAGGAACTGGACATCGCTCGCCGTGCGGTCGAGGAACAGTACCAGACCATCGAACGCTTGGCGGATGGCACCCAGCAGCAGCGCCAGGCCGCTGAAGTAGCGCTGCGAGTGCTGGAAGATCGGCTGGCGGCGGTGATTCAGAAAGTACAGAAGAGCGCCGCCCAGAACGAAGAATCCATCCAAAAGGCCGACCAGGTGGCCACGGAAGGTTCGTCCGCTGTAGCAAAGACCATCGCCGGCATCCAAACCATTGCCCAGGCGACCCAGCAGGTGGCTCAGCGAGTCTCGGAGATGGGCGACCGTTCGCAGCAGATCGGCGCCATCGTGCAGACCATCGACGAACTGGCCGAGCGCACGAATCTGTTGGCCCTGAACGCTGCCATCGAGGCGGCTCGAGCAGGTGAACACGGGAAGGGCTTTGCGGTCGTGGCCGATGAGGTACGGAAACTGGCGGAACGATCAGCCCGTTCGGCCCAGGAAATCGCCGAGCTGATCAGCGCTGTCCAGGATACAGCAACCCAGGCTGTCGCAGCCATGGAGCAAGGAAACACCGAGGTTGCCCTGGGGCTTCAGACAGCTGAGGACGCGGATCGGGCTCTGGACAGTATACGCACTGCAGTGGCGGAAGTCGGCCAGCAGGTTACCCATCTGGATGCAGCAGTCGAAGAGCTAGGGAACAGCAAAGAGGAACTCTACCAGGCCATCGGCCAAGTGGTGAACGTGATTGAGCAAAACGTGGAAAATGTGGAACAACTCACCATGGCCAGCGATCGGGTCATGCAGGTGATGGAAGGAATCTCCAGCGTAGCGGAAGAGAACAGCGCCGCGGCAGAGGAAGTCTCGGCTGCAGCCGAGGAGAACGGCGGCGCCATCGAGGAGATGTCCGCCGCTGTGCAGGAAGTGACAGTCCAGGTCAAGAAGACGGCCTCCGCTGCCGATGCTCTGGCCGACACGGCACAGTCCCTGGCATCGGTTGTTCAGCAGTTCCGCCTGGACGACAACGAATCACTCGAGGAACGGGTGCTCACCTTCAAGCAGGCACACCTTACATGGGTGGAACGGGTAGAATCCATGTTAAATGATGGGCCAGGAATCCCCCGCGATGAACTGGTTTCCCACAACCACTGTGCTCTGGGACGCTGGTACAACGGTATCGGTGGGGAAGAATTCGGTCACCTGCCAGAGTTCCGAGCTTTAGGGGAACCCCATGCCCGGATCCATCGACTGGCCCGCGAGGCGGTGGAAGCCTACGAAGCGGGTCACCGCCAGGACGCTGAGCGAGCGCTGGAGGGCATGCGCGCCACAAGCAAAGAGATTCTGTCGCTGCTCGATCGGCTTCTGGCTGCAGCACGACAGGAGACCGCGGGGCACTCTCGACCAACCAAGCAGGATACGGCGGCCTCTCCTGCTCTCAACGGTAAAGCGCATACCAATGGGCACAAGCTCTCTGCCCTCCGGTAGCGGACTGCAGAGAGGCCACCGCTCTGGGCAAAATATCGCTCCAAAAGGAATCTCGCACAACGGAACCGGTATAACTCTTGCCATACAAACGAACATTGCACACACCGTCTAAAGTATCCAGGAGAAAAGACAGATGACGTCCACACCGATAGAATCTCCTGTAGCCTCAGATGTACTGACCCAAGCTACCGCGGGTGAGCAGCCTGGCTTTGCGGGTGAAGAACATCTGGTTATCTTCTATCTCGGCGACGAACAGTACGGCCTGGACATTGCCCAGGTATGGGAAATCAACGAAGTACACCAGATCACTCGGGTTCCTCGCACGCCTCACTTCATTGAGGGGGTCATCAACCTACGGGGACAGATTACCCCGGTCATTGACCTGCGCAAGCGCTTGAATCTCCCGTTCAAAGAACATGGCCGCGAAACGCGGATCATTGTCGTCCAGGTGAATGATACACGGCTAGGGATCGTGGTGGATGGTGTCCGGGAGGTCATCAAGGTGCCCGGGAACATGATCGAACCTCCGTCCCAGCTCGTAGCAACAGTGAACTCAACCTACATCCGAGGCATCGCCAAGCTGGAAGATCGCCTGGTGATCCTGTTCGATCTGGAACGCTTGTTAACCGAGGATGAGGGAGCGACATTGACCGACATCAAGGAAACCGCAGCGGCTGGCTCGAACTGACCACACTGTTGTTGGCCGTTCTGCCAATCACCCAGCCTCCACCTTCTGCATCAGGACTACTGAACAATGCAACATTACGATTTAACCCCGGAAGAAGCGGAAGTATTCCTGGAAGAAACAGAAGAGCTTTTGCAATCCTTGGATGAAGATCTGATCCAACTGGAGAACTCTTCGGACCCGGATCTGATCAACCGGATTTTTCGAGCTCTCCACACTATCAAAGGGGCGGCTGGTAGCATCAACCACACCGCGATGGCCCACCTGGCCCATGCGGCAGAAAACGTGTTGGACCAGGTTCGAAAGAACGAGTTGGAAGTTCATGCTGGTCTCATAGATGTGCTTCTGGAGATCTTGGATGCGCTAAAGAGCTATCAGGACGATGTAGTTGCAGATCGAGAGAGTACTCTTGACAGCCAACCCCTGATCGATCGCCTGCAGGAAGTCGCCACCCAGCCAGCGGCAGCCGAGGCAGTAGAGGCTTCCGTCGAATTGCCGGACCTCACCGAAGCCCAGCACCAGCAATTGCGCCAAGCTGTACAGGCCAATCAAAACATCTTGGCCATCTATGCCTACGCGGATCCTGACGGTGCAGCACCGCTGGCACGGCTGCTGCAGCTGCATATGGCCATGGAAGAAGTGGGGACTGTTCTGGTTAGCCGCCCTTCCCTCACAGAGATCGAGCAGGGCGAAGGATCAACCACACTGGTCGCCCTGTTGATCACGGATAAGGAGCGGCAGGATATCCACAGCAAGCTAAGCAATGTGGATGAGCTCCGGGAGCTTCAAGTCGCCGAAATGACTGGAGCCATCGATCTCCTAGTGCAGTCCGACGGCCCTAAAGAACAGAGCGTGTCGCCGTCCTCCTCGCAAAGTGACGCGGTCGATCCAGGACGAGACGCTTCGGTGAAAGAAGATCTCGAAAAAACGTCTCCACCTACCCCGAACAGAGACTCTCCCACCGGGACACAGGAGAAAGCAACTAAGCAACCAACGCCCCCGGAGCCGAAAAAACCGTCTGGGAAGAAAAACAAAGAGCCTGCACAGAAAAAGGTTACAAAAACTGTCCGCACCAGCGTTGAGCGTCTAGATAATCTAGTCAATTTGGCCGGGGAATT
>WGCB01000232.1 GCA_015494005.1 Caldilineaceae bacterium | reverse complement strand
GCCCTGGGCCGGGCGGTGACCAACCCGGACACAGCCGCTCCCCTCCCCGCAACCCTCCTCCAGGAGCCAGCCCTGCCGGGCCACCAACGCCCCCGCTGGCGGCAGGTCCTGGCCCGCTTCGCCCCAGCCTGATCGCCCTGGCCTGACCTAGCCCCGGGCCGGCTCCCCAGGCCGAGCCCCAGGATGTCCCCTCCGCACCGGAGCCGGGCAGCAGTCCGGCGGGCAGACGTGGGGGCAGGGAGCCATCCGCCCCACCGCCTGCACCGGCGCGCCCTCCGCCCGCTCCCGGATCAGCTCCCGAACCATCCTCACGAAAGCCGGGTGGGTCCCCACCGTGGCGGCCCGGACCATGGCCATCCCCAGCCGCTCCGCCACGCCCTGGGCCTCCGTGTCCAGGTCGAAGAGCACCTCCAGGTGATCCGACAGGAAGCCGATGGGAGCGACCACCACCGCCTGGATCCCCTGGCCGTGGAGCGCCTCCAGGTGATCGCAGATGTCCGGCTCCAGCCAGGGCTGGTGGGGCGGCCCACTGCGGCTCTGGTAGACCAGGGACCAGCGCTCCGCGCCCACCTCCTGGGCCACCAGCCGGGCGGATTCCTGGAGCTGGGCCTCGTAGGCGGAGGTGCGGGCCAGGCTCAGGGGGATACTGTGGGCGGTGAAGGCGATGTGGGCCTCGGCCCGCTTCTCGGGCGGGAGCTGGGCCAGGGCGTCCTGGACCATGGCCGCGTTGGCCTGGATGAAGCCCGGGTGGTTGAAGAAGGGGCGGATCTTATCCACCTGGGGCGCATGGGGTCCCACTTCCGCCCGAGCCCGCTGGATGTCCTCCAGGTACTGGCGGCAGCTTGAGTAGCTGCTGAAGGCGCTGGTGACGAAGGCCAGGGCTCGACGCACGCCGTCCTGGGCCATGCGGGCCAGGGTGTCGGGCAGGAGGGGGTGCCAGTTGCGGTTGCCAAAGTAGATGGGCAGGCGAGGGCCGTGCTCCTGGAGCTCCTGCTCCAGGGCGGCGATGAGGGCCCGGTTCTGCTGGTTGATGGGGCTGACCCCGCCGAAGTGGTAGTAGTGTTCCGCCACCTCCTCCAGCCGGGCTCGGGGAATGTTGCGCCCCCGGGCCACGTTCTCCAGGAAGGGCATCACATCCTCCACGCCCTCGGGCCCGCCGAAGGAGAGGAGGAGAATGGCATCGTAGGGGGTGGCCTGGGGAAGGTCGCGGGGAGGTTGGTCCTGCTGGGTCATGGTCGATTTCCTCCGGGTGAGACGGGTGATGGATCACAGTGGCTGCACCCAATTACTATGCCACCCAGAGGAAATCTTAGCAAATCTAAGCGATTATTGGCGGAGTTATTGAGGCGCCTGCTCCCGGCTCCAGAGGAAACGGCCGTCCTGGATGAGGGCTTCCCCGTGGACCCCGTCCACGTCCCAGGTGAAGGGGAGGGCCTGGGTGCCAGCCTGGCGCTGGACCAGCAGCCGGTAGGAGCTGGGCTGGATCTCCGGGGGCAGGCGGTAGGTAAAAGTGACCGTGTGCTCCTTGCCCGGGTCCAGCACGAAGAAGCCGCCGAAGACCTGGGTCTCCTGAGGGCCGGGCTTGTCCAGGAGGGTGGACTGGAAGATGCCGTCGATGCTGGCCAGCTGGCTGCCCAGGGGCGCGTAGAGGCGCACGAAGTCGAAGTAGCAGCGCCGGGTCATCTCGTCGTAGGTGTCCCCGTAGCGGGGCGAGAGGTCGCAGCGGTGATCCGGCAGCTCCAGGGGGTGGCGGTAGGTGACCCGGGCCACAGCCAGGGCCGGGTTCCCAGGCCCGTCCGGCCAGGTGACCTGGTAGTCCAGGCGGCGCTCGATCACCGCGTCCACCTTGTTGAAGCCCAGGTTGCTGTCCACCACTGCGAGGAAGTCCCCGCCGGGCAGGGGATGGAGCCCCCCGTCCCAGCCCAGCTTGGCCAGCTGGGCCATGACCCGGGGATCGTCCACCCAGACCTGCACTGCCCGCTGGTTCATGGCCTGGATGCCTGCCTGTAACAGGGCCAGGCGGCTGAAGTCCCCTGACTCCAGCTTGACCAGGAAGGCCTGGGCCATCAGCGGCATGAAGCTCTTGCGATTCTGCCACCACTGGCCGAAGTTCTCCTCCGGCTTGGGCGTCTCGCCCAGAGGGCTGTTCCACAGGGCTTTGATGATGTCCACCACGTTGCGGCCGGTCACCGGCTCCTCGATGCCGGGCAAGGTCAAGGGGCCCAGGCCGTCGAAGAGGATCTGCACCGCGTGGAGATCCACGCTCACCACCCCGCCCACCAGGACGCCCTGGTCCCGCTGGTACATGGCCCGGGCCAGCTGGGCCGTGGTGGGGAAATCCGGGGACCAGTTCACGTCCCGCAGGAACATGGTGGGGACGTTCATGAACTGCTGCATAGGCTGGGGCGCAGGGGGATGGCTGACGCTGCGGTTGTCCACCTTGTAGCTGTCGGTGAAGAGCATCTCCGTCGGCGAGGCCTGGGCCAGGGTCACCCGCCCCACGCCAGTGATGAAGCCGCCGGTAGCCCGGATCTCCTGGTTGTTCTGGAGCAGGAGCAGGTAGGTGAAGGGCTCCCCGATCCCCAACAACTTGGGCAGGGCCGGGGCCATGCGCAGGCCGGGCGCGGCCAGGGGAAGGAGGGGGC
>WGCB01000231.1 GCA_015494005.1 Caldilineaceae bacterium | reverse complement strand
GCTTGAGCCACCGCAGGCGGCCAGGCCCAGGGCCAGCAGGAGGATCAGCAGCCCAAAGAGCAGGCGCTGGTGTGGACGGTTTGTGCGTGTCTTCTTCAAGGGAAAGCTCCTTTTTGTGAGATGGACGGTGACCAGGTCTCGGTTCACCGTGAAAATGACGTCAGTAACCGCTTCAACGGCAGCACGGCTAAAGCCGTTACTACAAGCCCGTCAAGATACGCTTGACGAGACACGAGAATACGCATCGAAAGCAGAAAGAGCATCCTCGATGAGGGCTCAGGAACGGTAGTCCGAGGTGGGGGCGCCGGGGCGGAACTCCAGCCACCAGATGCCGTAAACCGCCACGGCCAGGATGACCAGATCGATGGCCAGGGCTTCCAGCCAGGTGGCCTGGGTCAGGAAGACCGCGGCCAGGCCCACGGCCCCGGCCATCAGGTAGCAGAGGAGCACGGCCTCCCGGCGGCTGCCGGTGAGCCGGGCCAGCCGGTGGCTGATGTGGTCCTTGCCCGCGGTGGTCAAGGGGTTCTTCCCCCGGCGCAGGCGGCTGATGAAGACCAGGGTGGTGTCGAAGATGGGCAGGGCCAGCACCATCACCGGGATGGCCCAGGTGACGCTGGCGCTGTTGGCCGGGAAGCGCAGCTTGATCCCCACCGCGGCCAGGAGGAAGCCGATGAAGAGGCTGCCCGTGTCCCCCATGAAGATGTGGGCCGGGTTCCAGTTGTAGACCAGGAAGCCGGCGCAGGCCCCGGCCAGGGCGGCCGCCAGCGCGCCCACCAGGTACTGGTCACTGAGGGCGGCCAGCAGGGTGAAGTAGACCGCGGCGATGAGGGCGATGCCCCCGGAGAGCCCGTCCATGTTGTCCAGCAGGTTCAGGGCATTGGTGATGCCCACCACCCAGAGCACGGTCAGGGCCACGTCCGCCCAGTTGCCGAAGAGACGCACCTGCACCCCGCTGTAGACCAGGATCCCCGCGGCCAGGATCTGCCCCGCCAGCTTGACGGTGCTCCCCAGGCCCCGGCTATCGTCCACCATGCCCACCAGGCTGACCAGGCTGGCCCCCACGAAGATCCCCACCACCTCGTGGACGTAGAAGCGATCCCCCAGGAAGAGCAGGGCCAGGATGAAGGCCGCGTAGATGGCCGCGCCGCCCAGGAGGGGCACCGGCTTGGCATGCAGCTTGCGGGCGGCAGGCCGATCCAGGACGCCCAGTTTCAGGGCGGCCTGACGGGCCACGGGCGTGCCGCCCACAGCCAGGATCAGGGCGCTGGCCGCCATCAAAAGATAGCTGGACATGGGGTGAGGCTGCTCCATTCTGCTCTTCCTGCGCCTTTGCGGGGAATCAAGGCAAGCCGTCCAGGAACTGCTGGATGGCCGCTTTCTGGTCGGCGGGGGCCAAGGCCAGGGCCTGCTGGGCCTGTTCCCGGGCCGCGTCAGGCTGGCCGGTCTGGGCCAGGATCTGGGCCAGCTGCCAGGGGTAGCGGTAGTCGTTGGGCTGCAGACGGGCCAGGGTCTCCAGGACCTCCACGGCCCGGTCCACCTGGTTCAGGCGCAGGTAGAGGTTGACCAGCGTGGTCAGCACCGCGGGATCCTCTGGGCTGAGCTGGCGCAGCTGCTCGTACTGGGCCAGGGCCTGGTCTGGTTGGTCCATCTGCAGGTAGAGCTCGCCGATGAGCTGGCGCAGGGGCGCCACCACGCTGGGATTGTTTCCCGCCGCCTGGATGGCCCGCTCCGCCCAGCGGATGGCCTCCTCCGGCTCGCCCTTGTCCCGGTAGAGGATGGCCAGGTTGCGCAGGGAGGTGACGTCGTTGGGGTTCTGCTCCACCAGGGCCAAGGTGGTCTCCAGGGCCCCTTCCAGGTCTCCGCTGCGGGCCTGGGCCACGCCCAGGTAGCTGCGCAGCTGGCCGTTGCGCTTCACCTTCTGGACCCCCTGCTCCAGGATGGCCTTCATCTCCTCGGTCTTCCCTTCCTTCTCATAGAGCTCGGCCAGGAGCAGGTAGGTGTTCTCGAACTTGTCGTCCAGGGTCAGGCTCTTCTTGTAGACCTCCTCGGCCTCGTCCAGGCGGCCCAGGAGGGCCAGGGTGGCCCCCTTCTCGTTCCAAATGTGGGCTGCGTGAGGGCTCAGCTGCAGGGCCTGGTCGTAGTAGGCCAGGCTCTTCTCCAGGAGGGCCTGGCGCTCCTCCGGGTCCTGGGCCAGTTCCGCCCAGGTGCGGTAGAGGCGGGCCAGGTTGGCCGTGTGGTCCGTGTTCAAGGGGTTCTGCTTCTGGGCCTGGAGCAGCACCACCTCCGCGGCCCGGAGCAGATCCTCCTTGCCCAGCTGGGCCACGGTCTCGGGCTTCAAGGCCAGGACGTCGTCCAGGGTGAGCTCCTGGGGCAGGCGGGTCGCGCCTTCCAGAGGAGCCTGCTTGGCTTGCTCCAGCAGGGCCCGGCCCAGGAAGAGCATGTAGTGGTCCTCCGTGGGGCGCACCCGCAGGGCCTGGCGGTAGAGCTCCACACTGCCCACCCAGTCTCCGTTGCTGTCGAACTGCTGGCCCTGCTTGTAGAAGATGTCCGCCCGCACCAGGGCCACGTTCACCGAGCTGACCACCAGGAAGATCAGCAGGGCCACCACGGCCCCGGCGCCCAGGCTCACCAGTCCCCGGCCCATCCAGGCCAGGCGAGGCTGGCGCAGCTTCTGCCAGGCGAAGACCGCCCCCGCGGCCAGGGCCCAGACAATGACCACCCAGGTGTAGAGGGTGAAGTGGCCGGCGATGTGGGCCAGCTGCTCCTGGAGGGTGCCGGTGGCCGCCCCAGGGGTCAGGCGGGAGGCCTGGATCAGCCCGTAGATGAACCAGCCACCCCAGACCACGGCCCCGTGCAGGGCGTAGGAGCGCAGCCACCAGCGGATGGGCAGGCGGCGTCGCTGGCTCAGGGCCAGGACCGCGATGCCCACGGTGGCGGCGATGAGCCAGGTGAAGATCAGCAGGAAGAGAATGCCCGGGCTGCTCACTGGACGGTTGTTCACCGCCCGGCTGGTCACGCTGCTGAAGAGGATGTCCAGGGCGCTGGACTTGGCGAAAAAGTTGGTGGTGTAGAGGTAGGCCAGGGTCAGGAAGACGAGGAGGTCCGGCATGACCGTGGAGGGCAGCAGGGGCAGGGAAGCCTCCGGGGCTGGGACCGGCTGGGGGCGCGATCCACGCTTGCGCCCCTTCCTGGCCGGCCCGGATCGCGAGCTGGCCTCTCGGGACGGGGCTGGGCCCTCCGCGGCGAAGCTGGCCGGCTCCAGCCAGCCCATCCCCAGCACCAGGAGCAGGGCGCTGAGGACCCAGAAATAGGTGCGGGTGGCGGCGATGGCGATGCCGAAGTGGATCTCCACGAAGTGGGCCACGATGGTGGCCAGCACCGCGATGATCAACAGCCGGCGGCGGATGTCCTGGGGCGAGTCCTGGGCGCCCTCCTCCGCATCCCTGCGCGCATCACCGTGGAGGAAGACGGCCAGGGTGACGTAGACGATGAGGCCCAGCATGAATCCGCTGGGCAGGGCCACGCCGAAGAAGCGCCAGCTGCCGTCGTAGAGGTAGAAGAGGAGGGCCAGGAGCAGACCGCCCCCCAGCCAGAACCCGGCGAACAGGGTGAGGTCCTGGCGGCTGCGGATCAGCCCCAGCCAGCGCAGGGCCCAGTAGAAGAGGGTGAAGAAGAGCAGCACGTAGGCCAGAAAGCCCAGGAATCCGGTGATGGCCAGGCTGTCCCAGGTCTCGTTGTGGGAGCGGTCCGGGCTGGCGTTTCGGGCCTCGATCTGGGCCAGCTCCGGCGGGTAGAAGCGGTTGAAGGCCACCCACATGGTCTCTGGCCCGTAGCCCACCAGAGGGCGCAGGGGGTTGACCGCGTCCGGGTCCCCGCTGGGGTAGACCAGGGCCTCGTGGGGCGCCACCATCTGGGACACCCCCTCCCAGATGAGGGTGCGGACCCGGCCCGTCCCGCCCTCGCTCTCCAGGAGGCGGGTCATGCGGCCCACGTAGGGCACGTTTCGCAGGGGCTCGCCCAGGCT
>WGCB01000230.1 GCA_015494005.1 Caldilineaceae bacterium | reverse complement strand
TCATTCAGGTCGCCGAAGACGATGGCCTCGGTAGGGCAGGATTGGGCGCAGGCCGGCTGCACCTCCCCGTCCCGGACAGCCCGCCCCTCGGCCTCCGCGTTCTCCTCGGCCCGGTGAATCCGCTGGATGCAGAAGGTGCATTTCTCCATGATCCCCCGCCGACGCACGGTCACATCCGGGTTGAGCTGCTCGTTCAGAGGCTCCGGGAACTCGTAGTCGAACCAGTTGAAGGTGCGGGCGATGTAGGGGCAGTTGTTGGCGCAGTACCGGGTGCCGATGCAGCGGTTGTAGACCTGCACGTTGAGGTTCTCCACCTGGCTGTGATAGGTGGCGAAGACCGGGCAGACCGGCTCGCAGGGCGCGTTCTCGCACTGCTGGCACAGGATGGGGATGAAACGGGCCTTCACGTTGGGGTACTCCCCTTCCCAGTAGCGCTCCACCCGCAGCCAGTGCATGGCCCGGCCCATGCGCACCTCGTCCTCCCCCACCACCGGGACGTTGTTCTCCGCGTGGCAGGCCACCACACAGGCCTGGCAACCGGTGCACTTGTCTAGGTCGATGACCATGGTCCAACGATGACCTTCGTGCTCGCTCATAGGGCTGTCCTCTCCTTCGACTAGCCGGGCGTGTGGCCCAATTCTCGGGCTCGATCCATGCCCACGTTGTTTTCCAGCAGAGGCAAGGGCCGCCGCTGGTCTGTCTTGGCAATCTGCACCCGGGTGGAGGCCCAGGCCCACTGGCCTGTGCGGGTCTCCACGGCCGGCGCCAGGATGGCCAGCACATTGGCCCCCCGATCCTGGGCCCAGCGCCCCAGAGCCTGGTGCCCCTGGCCGATGGGCACGGCCACCACGTCCGGCCGGATGCCCGGATACTCGTAGACCACCGCCTGGATGCTCCCCTGGGGCGACACGACGGTGACGATGTCGTTGGTCTGGATGCCCAGGGAGCGGGCCGTCTGCGGGTTCACCTCGATCCAGGTGTCCCAGGAGGCGGTGGTCATGGGGTCCGGCGTCTCCTGCAGCCAGGGCAGCCCAGCGTGGCGGCCATCGCCCAGGGCGACCGAGGGCACGGGCAGCAGATGGAAGGGGTATTCCGTGGAGTCACCGGCATAGCTGGGCGCCGCCGCCGAGGGCACCGACAGCTCCGAGGCCAGCTGCGGACGACGCCAGGCCGTCTCCTGGGACCACCAGCCGCCGTGCTGCAGCCAGGTGGCCCAGAAGGTGTCCGGGTCCCCGGCCTGGAAGTTGCCCTCCATCAGCTGCAGGGAGGTCAGCCGGGTCTGGATGAAGGTGACCATGTTGGGCCAGGGCAGGCGCCGGGCCACTTTGCCCCCCAGCCTGTCGGCCAAGGCCAGGAGCACGTCACCCAGATCCCGGGTGTCGTAGAGGGGCTGGACCACCGGCTGCTGCGCGCTGACCACCAGGGGCTCCCCGCCGGGCTGCACCAGCTCGTATCCCCAGCTCTCCAGGTAGGTGTGGACAGGCAGCACGATGTCCGCCAGGGCCGTGGTCTCCGTGGGCAGGGTGGCGGAGACGACCACATTGGCCACCTTCTCCAGGGCCTGGGCGAAACCCAGCGCCGCGGGCAGCTCGTACACCGGGTTGGCGTCCAGCACCAGGAGCACGTCCACCTCGCCCCCGGCCATGCGCGCCACCAGCTGCTGGACGTCCGCCAGGGAGCTGGTGGGCGCCAGGCGCAGGTCCCGGGAGGGGGGCGCCGGGCTGAGGAAGAGCCCGCCCTGCTCCCCGCTGGGGTGGACCAGGTAGTTCAGGGCCAGCACGGCCTGGGCCGCGTCCAGCCCGTTGGTGTGGCCGGTCAGCAGCCCCCCGGGGATGGCCACAGCCCGGTGGGCCTCCGCGAAGAGGCGGGCGAAGCGCGCCAGATCCCCCGCGTCCATCCCGCTCTGCTGGGCGATGGCCGCCACGTCCACGCCGGCGTAGAAGGGGGCCAGCTCCGCCCCGGCCTCCGGGTCTGCCCAGCCTTGGTCCACCAGGATCTTGCCCAGGGCCAGGGCCACCAGCCCCTCCGTGCCCGGCGGGACAGGCACCCACTGGTCCGCGTTGGCCGCGGTCATGGAGAGGCGGGGGTGGAAGGCGACGAACACCCCCCGGCCCAGGCTCCGGCCGCGCAGATCGCCGTAGCGCTTGCCGTAGGCCACCGGGGAGAGCCAGGTCTCCAGGAAATCCGCGCCGAAGCCGAAGACCACCTCCGCCTGGCCCAGGTCGAACACCGGCAGGGTGGCCTCGTCGAAGAGGGCCTGGGTGGCGGACGCCAGCACGCGGCGGCCGTCCAGGCTGGCCTGGGTGTCGTAGAAGATGGGGGCCGGCGCGCCCAGCCCATCCGCGAGGCGGGTCACCAGCTCGGCCTGCTGCTGGGGCAGCTTGCCCGCCAGGATGGCCACCCGGGTCGGATCCGCGTCCTGGATGATCTCGGCCAGACGCCCCAGGATCTGCTCCCAGTCGGTGGCGCCCCACTGGCCCTGGCCTCGCTCCCCGGTGCGGACCAGGATCTGGCCCAGGCGGTCCGGGTGGTAGAGGAGCTGCAGGCCAGCCTGGCCCCGGGCGCAGAGCCCACCCCGGCTGACCGGGTGATCCGGGTTGCCCTCGATCTTCCGGGCTCGGCCGTTGCTCACCCGCACCACGGCGCCACACCCGGCGGGGCACATGCGGCAGGTCGTGGCGAACCAGAAATCCTCCCCAGGCAGGGTGTACTCCGGCGCCTGGACGTACATCTCCATGCGGGCCGTCCGCTGCAGGTTCCACGTGCAGCCGCTGAGCACGGTCATGCCCAGGGCCGCCGCGCCGCCGATCTTGATGAAATTTCGCCGGCTGATCTCCTTCGTCATCGTCGCGCTCCTGTTTTCCTCACTGAGGCGGATGGTCATTTGTGGCAGGTGGTGCAGTCCAGCAGCCGGGCCTTCTCCATGGCCGCCATCTCCGGGTGCTCCCGGATCTGGGTCCGATGGCAGTCCAGGCAGAAGCCCATGTTCATCTCCACCCGCTTTTCGACGATGCCCATCTCCTCCACCGGCCCGTGACAGGTCTGGCAGGCCACGCCCCCGGCCAGGTGCGCTCGGTGGCTGAAGCGGACGAAATCCGGCTGCTTGTACACATCCGGCCACTGGACCCGGGCCCCGGACTCATAGGCCTGGACGACCTGCTGGACCAGCTCCTGGCCGTCCTCGTCCACGGTGATGTACTCGTGACAGGTCATGCATGTCTGCAGGGACGGCAGGCTGGCCTGGGGAGCCCGGAGGGCCTGGGAGTGGCAGAAAAGGCACTGGACGCCGGCCTCTTCCACGTGGACCTGGTGGCTGAAGGGGATCGAGCCCGCCTCCGCAGCCTGGGCCGGGGAAGGCTCCCCGGGCAGCGCGGTCATGGCCAGGCCGATCGCCAACCCGACGACCAGGATCCCTGCCAGCCAAAACAACGGACTGCGCGCGAGTGAACGCTGCATGGTGCCATTCCTTCCGCTGGTGGAACGGTTCGGTGATGCCATTGGTAGGGGAGGGCAGCGGGGTCAGGGCGCTTCCATCGCCCTGCGACGGGGGGTCTGTGTGCTGCCATAGGGCCTAATCTACCCAGTCGCCGCCCGGTTCAGGTTAAAACTCCTGGCAGGACTTACGCAGTTAGATGAGAAAGAGGGACTTTTCCTTTGAGTGGAGCCGGTGGTGGAAAGC
>WGCB01000229.1 GCA_015494005.1 Caldilineaceae bacterium | reverse complement strand
ATCGGCAGCGGGGACGGCCGGCCCACCGCGGCCGCGGAGGCCCTGGTGGCCGAGTACAGCGCCCAGATCGACGAGCAGCTGGCCCGGCTGGAGCAGGTCCTGGCGGAGGACGTGGCAGACCTGAACCAGGCCATCCAGGCGGCCGGCGCGCCCCCGGTGGGGTGAGGCATCCCTCTGGCCTTGCTGTTGAGCCATGCTCGCGTGTGCTCGACAGCAGGGCTGGGAAGCTGGGCAGCGTGTCGGGCCCCGGCGCGTTGCCCAGCCGGCTTCCATTTGTCGCCTGATCGTCGAGCAGTTTGGGCCCATCTGTGGTACAATAATCTCGCGGAGCGCGGCTCCGTGCACCCATCACGCTCGCCTCATCCATGGGACACTGGCTACTGGCCGGCAGCGCATCCCTGCCTGTCAGCGCTGCGGAAACGTGGCACGCCGTCTCACAGACAAGGAGGTGACTGATGGGTTCTTTCAATTGGAGGAAAATCACTCAGCAGCTCCGTCCGTCCGGACCACCTGGATCCATTGAAGGTGATGCCCCGGCCCAGGAAGGGAGGCGAAGCCGGCGGGCTCTCTGGTCCATCCCCGTCCTGCTGGGGCTGATGGCCGCAGTGGCCCTGCTGTGGCCGGTCCAGGAGCCGGTGGCTACCGCATCCGCACCGGGGGACTACGTGGTCCTGGCCTGGAACGACCTGGGCATGCACTGCTACAACCCCAGCTTCCAGGACCTGGCCGTGCTGCCCCCCTACAACACCCTCTGGGCCCAGGTGATCCACGTGGGGGATCCGCCCCAGATCGTCACCGATGGTATCCGGGTGGAGTACTTCTTCGCGGACAACACCTACTCCGTGGGGAAGACGGACTTCTGGGAGTACGAGCAGGACCTCTTCGGCGTGGATCTGCCGCCCAACGTGGGGCTGACCGGCAAGGGCCTGTCCGGGGAGATGGATCCGGCCGGGGATCACTTCGTGGCCGAGGGCATCCCCCTCACCGAGTACAGCGACAGCGCGCCCACCACCCGGGCGCCCTATCAGCTGGCCACCGTCATCGTCTACGACGCGGCCACCGGCCAGGAGCTGGCCCGCACCCAGCCGGTTGCCCCGGTCTCCACCGAGATGCACTGCGACAACTGCCACTACGATGGCGGGGTCGAAGGCATCGCCACTGGGCGCGTGGACACCAATATCCTCACCCTCCACGATGAGGAGAACAGCGACGAGTACCCGCCCGGCCACGAAGGGCTCCTCATGGATCGGCGCCCCATCCTCTGTGCGGAATGTCATGCTTCCAACGCCCTGGGCGAACCGGGACAGCCCGGCGTGCCCAGCCTCTCCAAGGCCATCCACAAGAAGCACAAAAAGAAGGTGCCGGACAGCCTGGAGGGGTGCTACAACTGCCATCCTGGTCCCCAGACCCAGTGCCTGCGGGATGTCATGTCCACCCAGCACGGCATGCAGTGCACCGACTGTCACGGGGGGATGAAGCAGGTGGGCGACAACCCGAATCCCTGGCTCCAGGAGCCCCGCTGTGACAACGGGGCCTGCCATGGCAGCGACTACGCCCAGGACCAGGCCCTCTTCCGCCTGTCCAAGGGGCACGGAGGTGTCTACTGTGCGGCCTGCCACGACAGCCCCCACGCCATCGCACCCAGCAACCAGGCCAACGACGCCATCAAGTTCATCGCCATGCAGGGGCACAACGGTCCGCTGGACATCTGCACCGTCTGCCACGCCACCCAGCCCACGGAACCAGGGCCCCACGGCATCGTAGTGACGCCGGTGGCCACAGCCTCGCCCACGGCCACAGACACGCCCTCCCCAGTGGACACCCCGACGCCGGTCCAGACCTCAACGCCGACAGAGACGCCCGGCGCGACCGAGACTCCCGGCGTCACCGAAACGCCATCACCTACCGGTACGCCTGGCGAGACCGAGACTCCCGAGCCAACTCACACGCCGCAGCCCACAGGCACCCCAGAGGCTCCCCTGCACATCTACCTGCCCAGCGTGATGCGCTGACCAGATCCAGCCTGGCCCGGCCAGGAGAGATGCGACACACGACGAGGTGGCGTTCCGAGAGGGCGCCGCTTCGTCGCGTCTGGCAGGGGCTGGCCCGGCCTCGCAACTGTTGATCCTTATGCTGCCTTTTGGCTTCCCTTTGCACCCTTCTCCGTGCCGTTTGAAAGGAGACGGGCGGAAGGGTGAGCCTGGCTAGAAAAGCGCCCAAAGCCACAGGGGGAATGGCCGATCTGGGGGATTCTGTGGACCAATGCCGGACGCAATACTGGACTGAGGAACACATCTCCACCCATTCCCATGAGCGAAGGAGGACCGAACGTGGAACGCTTGGAAGTTCATCTCAGCAGATCGTACAAATTCACCCTCTGGTTGGTTGGCATCTTCACTCTCGGCGT
Organism: Caldilineaceae bacterium; assembly: GCA_015494005.1. Classification (GTDB taxonomy): domain Bacteria; phylum Chloroflexota; class Anaerolineae; order Caldilineales; family Caldilineaceae; genus S144-5. The sequence continues at coordinate 2,766 of WGCB01000229.1, read as the reverse complement.
GGGCGCGCTGGGCATGTGGCTCTCGGCCCGCTCATGGCCCAGGGTGCTGGATCCAGAGGGGATCACCCTGCGTAGCGGCGCCCGAGTAGCCTGGAACCAGCTCACCGATGTGCGTCGGGTGACAGTGGTCGATGAACTGGGCCGCAAGGTCACAGGCCGCCTGGAGTTGGTGTTCGGGGAGACCAAGGTAAAGATCGTGCCCCAATCCTTGGCGGAAGGTCAGGCGGTGCTGGACTACCTGGGTCAGCTCTTGGGAGAGGAAGTAGCGCCCGGATAAGGTGCATTCCCGGGAAGCGCTGGTCTGGGCAATCCAGGCCCGCCAGGGTGCCGGCAGGATGAACCGATGAGGCGGCGTTCCGAGCGGGCGCCGCTTCGTCGCGTCCGGGCCGGGCGCACCTCCCCAGGCGCGGACGCGTTCCGGACATGAATTTTTCCTTGTGACGGAAGCCTGGGCGTGCTATACTCGAAGCCCCCCCCCTCGGAACCTCTCTCCAGCCGCTTGACGCCAGCATCCACAGGACATCCAGCCATGAACCGCCAGGAACAGCCTTCCTTCTGGATCGAGACCACCTCCTACACCCCCAACCCGCCCCTGGACGGAGACCGCAAGGCCGATGTGGTGATCATCGGCGGCGGTTTCGCCGGCCTCTCCACGGCCTACCACGTCAAGCGCCAGGACCCGGGCGCGGACGTGGTGGTCCTGGAGGCCCGGGACGTGGGCTACGGCGCCAGCGGGCGCAACGGCGGCTTCTCCATGACCATCTTCGGCGCCTCCCTCACCGTCACCCACATGATCCACGGGGAGGGCAAGACCCGGGAGGCCTACAGCTACATGGTGGACGCGGTGGAGTACCTGGATCGGCTGGTCCAGGAGCAGGGTCTGGTCTGCGACTACCAGCGTTCCGGCTTCCTGCGGGTGGCCACCACCCCCGGGTACGAACGCCACATCCAGGAGGAGATGAAGCTGGCACGGCGCATCGGCCTGGAGGGCGTGGAGTGGTGGGAGCGGGCGCAGGTCCAGGACGCGGTGCATTCGCCCCTCTTCCTGGGCGGATGGTGGGAGCCCCGCTGCGCGCTGGTGCATCCGGCCAAGCTGACTCGGGAGCTGAAACGCATCGCGGAGGAGGCCGGCGCGGCGGTCTACGAGAACACGCCGGTGGCGGAGGTCCAGTCTGTGCCCGGCGGCGTCCGAGTGAAGACGCCCCGAGGCCAGCTGAACGCCTCCAAGGTGGTCTTCGCCACCAACGCCTGGACCCACCTCTTCCCCTGGACCCGTAGCGTGCAGGTCCCGGCCTGGACCTACATGGTGGCCACCGAGCCCCTGACGCCGGAGCAGTGGCGGGCCATCGGCTGGGAGCAGCGCATGGGCATCGAGGATGCCCGCAACCTCATCCACTACTTCCGCCCCTCGCCGGACGGCCGCCTGCTCATGGGCGGTGGTCCGGTCATCCTGGGCTTCGGCCGGAACATGCGGCGGGACCGCAACCCCGCGGTGGCCGCCCACCTGGAGGGCTTCATCAAAGCCCTCTTCCCCCAGTTGAAAGAGGTCCGGATCGCCTATCACTGGGGCGGGCCCTTCTCCGCCACCCTGGATCTGGTCCCCGCCCTGGGCTACGTGCAGGATCAGCGGGGTATCTACAACGCGGGCTGCATCGGCCACGGCGTCTCCCTCATGCCCAGCAACGGCCGCATCCTGGCGGACCTGGTCCTGGAGCGGCAGAGCGCCCTGACCGAGCTCTGGTTCGTGAACCGGCGCATCTGGCCCTGGCCGCCGGAGCCCTTCCGCTTCGTCCTGGGGCACCTGGTTCGGGGGTACATGCAGCTGGAGGACGCCTGGCGGGAGCGCAAGGGCCTGGGCCGTGGTAGTGGGGTGTAGAGAGAAAGTGTCGTAAGTATTACAGCACGTGTCAATGTTTTGCGAAGAGTAACTATACAGGCAATAGATAGCGGGCTCTGAATTCCAAAGGCACAATATGCAGTATGCCACTCTTCGCATAATGAATGAGCTTCATCGCCAAAAACGCAGGAATTCCAAATGTGAGAATCGGAGACCTTACTAGAGGTGAAATGGCGGTCCAGACCGATGTCAGATGCGCCAAAACTGGTTAATCGAGGTCGATTTTGGCATGAATATGGCGCTGCAGACGCACCTCTGCCGCCGATTTGGTCCGCTCTTCCCACTGGCGAGCGGCTCAAGCACCACGTTTGGAATTCCCGCCAAAAAACGCTAATTCATCGACAGGTGACCTGCAAGTTCTGCATCGTTACTGATAACCTACTGGATATTGTGGATCGGTGGCCTACGTAGTTACGCGAAAAGGTTTCTTCTGCATGTTAGAAAGTAGGGGATCGCGTTATGAAAATCAAAATTCAAATTGAGAGAATTCTAGAGCAAGCCATTGCACAGATAATTGCGCAGATAGTGATTTCAGTGATACCAGCATTTCTGTTTGGTTATATTGGCAAATTCCTAACAGGCCAAATCAATCTATTATTCATTGCAGTCGGCTTTATAGTAGGCTGGATTTTGGCTCGCTTTGTCAAGCCTAGCAATCGTGGCAGAAATACTAATTCAGAAAAGAACATCGGTGGCGAGTTTTAGGTAGGTATACAGAATAGCGTGGTTGGGACTTGAAAAAAGAGGGGCATGCTAGCAAACTCGTGTTCACCACAACACAAGGAGGCTAGCATGCACCCTCAAGCACAATTCTGCCACAACTTGGACTGTCCGGCCAGAGGGCAGGTGGGAAAAGGGAACATCGTCGT
>WGCB01000228.1 GCA_015494005.1 Caldilineaceae bacterium | reverse complement strand
TGCATGCCTCCTTGATACATGGTTTTCTTCACGTACTTCCAGTGTATCAGGTATGCGGCCCAACCTTCATCTTTTCATCAGGACCAAAGTGATGTGTAGCTAGACAAAAGGATCGAAATTGCCGTAATAGGAATAGAAATGGTAAGCTGATAGCCTGGCTTGAGCCGGATCTGGCGTCGAGATCGACGCCGAGCCCGGCATGTCACTTGGAAGACTGCTTCGTTCACCGAGTCGGATCCCCCGATGGACAACATCGCACACGTCATCGCCACTTTTTGGCAAAGCCTGCAACAAGGCCAACTGCCCCAGCTGGGGGCGTGGAACTATGCGCTCCTGGCCGTGCTGGTGGCTGTGGAGGGGCCCATCGCCACCCTGCTGGGGGCGGCCGCTGCCGCGGCTGGTCTCATGCGCCCTGAACTGGTTTTTCTGTCCGCGGCGACGGGCAATCTACTGGCGGACCTGGGCTGGTACACCCTGGGCTACCTGGGCCGGGTGGAGTGGCTGCTGCGTTACGGCCGCTGGCTGGGCGTGCGGCGGCGTCACCTGGATCGGCTGCAGCGGGCCATGCACCACCATGCTCGCAAGATCCTGTTGGTGGCCAAGCTGACCGCGGGCCTGGTGATCCCCTCCCTGGTCGCGGCGGGCCTGGCCCGAGTGCCCCTGCGTCGCTGGTTCCCTGTGGTGGCCGCCGCGGAGATGCTCTGGACCGGCACCCTGGTGCTGGTGGGTTTCTATGCGGCCGCAGCCATCGCCCAGGTGGAACGGGGGCTGCACATTCTGGCCATCCTGGGGGCGCTGCTGCTCTTCCTGGGCCTGGTGGAGGGGATCCGTCGCTGGTTCCGCTCCCAGGAGGCGCTCCTGGCCGAGGAGGACGACCCAGTCGCCAGCCCGGAGGACGCGAGCCTTCCGGCCCCTGGGAGCGCCGGGATGACTCTGCCCCGAAACGGGGTGAACCGGGTCCCGGGGCCTGGGCTTGGCCTTCCCCAGGCGCCCCCGCCAGGGATCAACGGCCACGCTCCTGCTCCGAAGACCCCAGCATCCCAAACCGAACATCCCAGACTCTAGAACGACCCTTGGGCCCTGCCAAGGCGTTCCGGCTGAAACGGCCTGGCTGGCGGGGCCCGCCCACTGAATGGACGACGATGTCATGCGAATTTTGATTGCCGGGCAGACCTACGCCCCTGCCTTCAACGGACAGGCTGTCTTCACCACCAACCTGGCCCAGGGGCTGGCCGCCCGAGGACACCAGGTGCTGGTGCTCCTCCCCTCGGACCGGGTGCGCCCCTACCGCTGTCAACGCCAGGGCGTCACTCTCCACTACCTGCCCTCCCTGCCCCTGTGGATGTTCCACAGCGACACCAACGCCACCCTCCTGGCTCGTCCCCTGGTGGAGCCCATCTTTCGGCGCTTTCGTCCCCAGCTGGTGCACGTCCAGGACCACTACCCCCTGAGCCGGTCGGTGGTCAAGGTGGCCCGGGCCAGCAACGTCCCCGCCCTGGGCACCAACCATTTCATGCCCGAGAACCTGGCCCCCTATATTCCCTTCTCCACCCAGGCCAAACCCCTCTTCGACTGGGCCATGTGGAAGATCCTGGTGGATTTCTTCAACCGGCTGGACATGGCCACGGCCCCATCCGTCACCGCGGCCCGCATCCTGCGCCAGCAGGGGCTCCAGGTGCCGGTCCACCCGGTCTCCTGCGGCGTGCCCCTGGAGAGGTTCCATCCCGATCCCGGCCTGGACCGAGAAGCGGTGCGGCGGCGTTTCGGCCTGGACCCAACTGCCATCACCTTCCTGTTCGTGGGGCGGGTGGACGCGGAGAAGCGGCTGGACGTGCTGCTCCGGGCCTTGTCAGAGCTGGGCCGAGAGGACGTGCAGTTGGCCATCGCCGGCCAGGGGGAAGCCCTGGGCGAGCTGAAGCGCCTGGCCAGCCAGCTGGGTCAGACGGATCGGGTGCATTTCCTGGGTTTCGTGGCCGACGAGGAGCTGCCGGCCCTGCTGAACAGCGTGGATCTCTTCGCCATGCCCAGCGAGGCGGAGCTGCTGAGCATCGCCACCCTGGAGGCCATGGCCGCGGGGCGTCCGGTGTTGGCCGCCCGGGCCCAGGCCCTGCCCGAGCTGGTGGAGCCCGGCCGCAACGGCTACCTCTTCCGCCCTGGGGACCCAGGGGACGCGGCCCGTTTCATGGCCGAGCTGGTGGACCATCCCCAGCGGTGGGCGGCCATGGGCCAGGCCAGCCAGGAGCGGGCCTGGCAGCACAGCCTGGAGAACACCGTCACCCGCTACGAGGGGCTCTACCAGCAGCTCCTGACCACCGTGCCTCGGCTGCAGCCCGTGTATCCTCGGCTGCGTCCCCAGGGGCTGCTGGGCCGGCTCATGCGGGGCCGCATCCAGGAGGTGATGGACCAGCTCTGGCGTTGACGCCGTGGATTTCTCGGGAAAAATGGCCGGTTGTATCGGGCGTGGATTCGTGTAGGATGGAGGCGAATCGACGCCCTTTTTCCTTGGATCGGCCCATCCCATGCCCCACCAGCTCCATTTCTCCCGGCCCCGCCATCGCCTGGGCTTCCCCGTGAAGGTCCTGGGCCAGCCGGGCCTGCGCTCCCACGATAGCCGCCGCTGGCAGAACAGCCCTCACCTGAGCGTCAGCCTGGCCTACCTGCGGGACATCTTCGCCTACCTGGACCGTCTGGACATCCGCTTCTACCGCATGTCCGGCCAGCTGGCCCCCTACCTGACCCACCCCACTCTCACCCAGTTCCACCGTCAGCTGGAGGAATGCGCCACGGAGCTGGCCGCCATGGGCGACCTGGCCCGGCAACTGCGCCTGCGCCTCACCCTGCACCCGGGCCACTACGTCCAGCTCAGCAGCCCGGACCCCCTGCGGGTGCAGCGCTCCGGCAGGGAACTGGCCGGGGCCGCGGCCCTGCTGGACGCCATGGGCCTGGGGCCGGAGGCGGTGATCGTGGTCCACGTGGGGGGCGTCTACGGGGATCCGGAGCGGGCCCGAGAGCGCTTCGTCCGCCACTTCGCCCGGCTGCCCGGCCACGTCCAACAGCGCCTGGTCCTGGAGAACGATGACCGCCGCTTCAGCCTGCAGGACACCCTCTGGATCCACCGGCGCACAGGCGTCCGCCTGGTCCTGGATACCCTGCACCATCGCTGCTTGGACCCCGCGGGCCTGCCCCTGCTGGATGCCCTGGAGCGGGCCCTGGCCACCTGGCCCGAGGAGCAGCGGCCCAAGATCCACGTGAGCAGCTCCCGCACGGCGGCCCGCCGGGTGCGCCGGGACGGCGTGGAGCGCATCCAGCCGCCCCTGCCCAACCAGCACAGCGACTTCATCGACCCCTTCCAGATGATCGACCTGCTTCGAGGCGTCCAGACTCGCCGCCTGCGCCCCTTCGACATCATGCTGGAGGCCAAGGCCAAGGAGCTGGCCCTGCTGCGCCTGCGGGAGCAGCTCCGCCACTTCACCCCAACGCTGGCCGGGCTGGTCCAGGAAGGGGCCGCCACGCCGCCGGCCGTGGACTCGGATTCGCCGCCTGTTTCCGCCCATCCCGTCCATCCCATCCACCCCGATGACCAGGAGGTGACGCCATGACCGCCTATCCGGATCCCCGCAGCCGGCGCCGCACGGTGCTGGTGGCTGTGCTCAACAACCCGGAGGACCTGCGCCGGGCCGCGTCCCAGGGCTGGTATCGCATCCCCCAGCGCCGGGCGCCCCGACGCATCGGCGCGGACTACCTGGCCTTCTACCAGACCGGCGCCTTCAAAGGGCAGCCCGAGGCCCACACCATCACCTTCTACGCCCCCATCCAGCGCTATCGACTCCTGACCCGGGCCGAGCTCCTGCCCCAGGAGCCGGACCATCCCCGGGCCCAGGAGTACTACTTTCGCATCGAGATCGGCCCGCTGCAACGGCTGGAACGGCCCATCCCCTCGGCCAAGCTGCGGCGCATCACCTTCATCCACACCACCCTGCACCGGCTCCTCACCGCGCAGGACGTGCGGGAACTTTTCCGGCCGGATGATCCGTTTGAGACACTGTGGAGCGCGCTGCGGGAGAGCCGGCTGCGTCCTCTGAGCAACCGGCTGGCCGGGGAGTGGCCGGTGGACATCGCCCTGCGGGCCCGGAACGGTCAGCTGGGCATCCGCTGCCTGGAGGAGGAGCCAACTGACCAGGAGCTGGGCGAGGGCCGTCCTCTGGCGCCACCGCCCTCCTGGACCCTGCTCCACTTCTCGGCCCAGCGCATCCGCCAGGACCTGCCCGGCTGCCTGGCCCGGATCGCCACGGCCCTCATCAAGCTGGGCGGCTCCGTGGACACCCGGCCCGGCCGGCTCCTGGCGCTGCCACCGGCGCTGTTTCTCACTGGAAGGGAAAGAGAGGGAAGGACCCATGCAGAGTAGCCCGTGCTTGCGCTCGTCCTCGGGGCGAGGCTTCTGGACGATCCTGGCCCTGGCGGCCATCTTGACCCTGGCGTGGACAGCCCCAACCTGGGCCCAGGAGCCCCCGCCCCAGCGCACCGTGCCCGGCAGCGGCCACCGGATCTACCTGCCCGCGGTGCTGGCCGGCCAGGCCACCGTCCCGCCCAGCGGCCAGTGCCCCACCAGCTCCAACCGCAGCTACACCGCCATCCCCGTGGACGGCCCGCCCGCGGATCACCCGGACGAGCTGCACGGGGATCTGAACCTGGCCCTGCGGGGCTACCAAGCTACCAGCGCCGCGCTGACCATCGTGGACATCAACGGTGGCTCGGATCCCAACGCGCCCCAGATGCCCGGCCTCTTCACGGACCAGCGCACGCCGGTCTTCACCTCGGCCCACCGGGTCTACGACTGGGACTGGAGCTGCGGGGAGCACGGCTGCCGCAGCCCGAACCTGACCCCTCGGGAGGTCACCCTGCTGGGCATGGGCACGACCCCGGGCGAGGCCATCGCCTTCCCCAGCCGGGGGCCCCAGATCTACGGCGGGGGCTACATCGTCCTGGTGCTCTACGCCTCGGAGGAGCGCATCACCCTGGGCTACACCCGGCACGACACCGTGGCCCCAGGCTACGCGGTGCACATCGAAGAAGTCTGCGTGGACCCCAACCTCCTGGCCCTCTACCGCAGCATGAACCAGGCCGGTCGGGGGCAGCTCCCGGCCCTGCAGAACGGCCAGATCCTGGGCACGGCCAGGGCCAGCGAGATCCGGGTGGCCGTCCGGGATCGCGGCACCTTCCTGGACCCCCGCTCCCGCAAGGACTGGTGGAAGGGGCGCTGAGGCTCGTCCCCGGGCTCAGTCCCAGCGGGCCAGCCAGTGGAAGTCCTCCCGCAGCCGAGGGTAGAGCTGGGTGAAACGCTGGAAGAGGGCGTCGTAGCCCTCCCGGCGCAGGGGATTCGGCTCGGTGACCGGCCCGTAGCGCACCACCTCCTGGCAGGCCTGGGCCAGATCCCCGTAGAGGCCTGCTCCCACCCCCGCGATCAGAGCCGCGCCCAGGCTGGCCTGCTCCACGCTCTGGGAGCGCTGCACCGGCCGCCCCATCACGTCCACCAGGATCTGCCGCCAGACATCGCTCTCCATCCCCCCGCCAGCCCCCACGAACATGGACATCTCGCCGCTCAAGGCCAGACCCAGCTCCAGGGCCTGGCCTTGAGCGGCGAGA
>WGCB01000227.1 GCA_015494005.1 Caldilineaceae bacterium | reverse complement strand
CCATGAGTGTGATCGTCAGCCGCGCCCTGCCCGATGTCCGGGACGGGCTGAAACCCGTCCATCGCCGCATCCTCTATGCCATGCACAGCATGGGGCTGACGGCCAACAAGCCGTACAAAAAGAGCGCCCGCATCGTGGGTGAAGTGCTGGGTAAATACCATCCCCACGGTGACGCCGCGGTCTATGACGCCATGGTGCGCATGGCCCAGGACTTCAGCTTACGATACCCCCTGGTGGACGGACAAGGGAACTTTGGTTCCATCGACGGGGACAACGCCGCCGCGATGCGTTACACCGAAGCCCGCCTGGCCCCCATCAGCGACCTGATGCTGGCCGACCTGGAAAAGGAGACGGTGGACTGGCATCCCAACTTCGACAACACCCTCCAGGAGCCGGACATCCTGCCTGCCACCTTGCCCAACTTGCTGGTCAACGGCGCCAGCGGCATCGCCGTGGGCATGGCCACCAACATCCCGCCCCACAACCTGGGCGAGATCGTGGACGCCCTGGTCTTCATGCTGGATCGCTACCACAAGATCCAAGATGTCACCGTGGAGGATCTGCTCCGCTTTGTCCATGGCCCAGATTTCCCCACCGGCGGCATCGTCTACCGCTACCGCAAGGGCGCCCGGGACGAGGAGAACATCGACGCCATCACCCAGGGCTACGCCACAGGACGGGCCCGCCTCATCGTCCAGGCCAAGGCCCACTTCGAGGAGGTCAGCCGAGGGCGCACCCGCATCGTGGTCACGGAGCTGCCCTACCAGACCAACAAGACCAATCTGCTGGAGCGCATCGCCAGCCTGGCCCGGGAGGGCAAGCTGGAGGGCATCACCGACATGCGGGACGAGAGCGACCGCACGGGCATGCGCATCGTCATCGAGCTGACCCGCACCGTGGATCCCAAGGCCATCCTGGCGGATCTCTTCAAGTACACGCCCATGCAGCAGACCTTCGGCATGTCCATGCTGGCCCTGGTGGACGGCGAGCCCAAGGTCCTCAGCCTAAAGCGCATGCTCCAGCTCTTCATCGAGCACCGCCAGGAGATCGTGCGCCGCCGCTCCGAGTACGATCTGGCCAAAGCCCGGGCCCGGGCCCACATCGTGGAGGGGCTGCTCAAGGCCCTGGACATCCTGGATGAGGTCATCGCCACCATCCGCCGCAGCCAGCGGGTGGAGACGGCCCGGCTCAACCTGAGGAAAAACTTCAAGTTCACCGAGGCCCAGGCCCAGGCCATCCTGGACATGCCCCTGAAGCGGCTGGCTGCCCTGGAACGGCGCAAGCTCCAGGACGAGTACAAGGAGCTGAAGAAGCTCATCCGCTACCTGGAGTCCCTGCTCCGGGACCCCAAGAAGATGCTGGGGGTGATCAAGGAGGAGCTCCTGGCCCTGAAGGAGGCCTACGGGGACGCCCGGCGCACCCAGATCGTGGAGCGGACCAAGGGCACCCTCACCACCACGGACCTGCTGCCGGACCAGATGGTCTGGGTGACGGTGGGGGCCAACGGCGAGCTCAGCCGCCACCCCTTCACCCCGCCCAGCAAGACGGGCCTGCGCAAGCTGGCCGCCCACGCGGAGGTGGCTCTCCTCCCGGCCAACACCCGGGACTACCTCTACCTCTTCACCGGGGATGGCCGCTGCGCCCGGGTCTCGGTCCACGAGATCCCCGAGGGGCGAGGCAAGCACGCGGCGGAGTTCACCGGCCTCACTCGCCGCCAGAGCATCACCGCGGCGGTGGTGCTGCCCCGAGTGGCGCCGGATGAGGCCCAGGGCGCCCTCTTCCTGGCCACGGAGCAGGGCATGGTCAAGCGCATCACCGCCGGGGACCTGATCCGGGCTGGAGCGGGCGAGCCGGAGGTGATCCGCCTGGAGAAGAAGGATCGCCTGGGCTGGGTCATCCACACTCGGGGCGACGGCGAGGTGATCCTGGTCTCGGCCCAGGGACGCTCCATCCGTTTCCAGGAGAGCGAGGTGCGGACCATGGGCCTGGCTGCAGGCGGCGTGGGAGGCATGAAATTGAAGCGGGGGGATCGGCTGGTCCAGGCTCAGGTGGTGGACCCAGAGGGCGAGCTGCTGACCGTCACGGAGCAGGGCTTCGCCAAGCGGACGCCCCTGAGCGAGTACAGCCGCCAGGGACGCAACGGCGGCGGCATCATCGCCCACAAGATCAGCCCTCGCACCGGCTCTGTGGCGGACGCCCGGGTGGTGCGGCAGGATCGGGTGCGTCTGCTGGCCTTCATCACCCGCAAGCACGTGGTCAAGCCGGCGGATCTGGCGGATGTCATGGCCTCGGGCCGGAGCACCCAGGGCCGCCGGGTGGTCACCCTGGCTGCGGGGGACCAGGTGGCCGCGGTGCAGCCCGTGCCCGTGGCGCCGGAGCTCCGGGGGAACGGCGCGGGGCCGGCCGGCCAGGCGGAGCAGCCTG
>WGCB01000226.1 GCA_015494005.1 Caldilineaceae bacterium | reverse complement strand
TTCAACAGCGTGGCCCTGGGCAATGTGGGCAAGAGCTGGGGCTACTTCACCAACGGCGGCGCGGTCCACTACCAGTTCTCCGACGACACCTGGTCGGCCCTGGTGGCGGATGGCGCCCACAGCCAGGGCATCCGCATGGACACCCTGGGCATGGCCGCCGGTGACACGGACCGCTACGCCGGGATCTACCAGAAGCTCACCGGCCTGACCAAGGGCGCCACCTACGAGCTCACCGTCAAAGGCCTGCTGCGGGGCGCGGGCAACGACCCGGACCCCTACCGCTACGTGGCCCAGTGGGGCTTCAACAGCGGGGACGACACCAACTGGCAGAACGTGGACAACTGGCAGACTGCTCACCTGGGCCCCATCTACCCCGAGGGCGCCCCAGGTGGCATCACCACCTACACCGTCCGCTTCACCGCACCGGACAGCACCATGGTGCTCTTCATCCGAGGCTGGCGGAAGTGGGGCACGCCGGAGACGGTCATGCTACTGAACCTGGACGGCATCAGCCTGCGGGGCTGTGCCAAGAGCAGCCAGCCAGCGCCCAGCCCCTGCGTCTACGTGGTCAAGCCTGGGGACACTCTGAGCGGCATCGCCGCAGCCTACCAGGTGAACCTCTACCAGCTCATGGCCCAGAACGGCATCCTCAACCCCAACATCATCTACGTAGGCCAGCGGCTCACCATCCCCGGCTGTGCAGCGGAGGCCACGCCAGAGCCCACGATCACGAGCACCCCTGCGCCGATGCCCACGCCCACTCCCATGCCTCTGGAGACCATCTACATCGTCAAGTATGGGGACACCCTGAGCGGCATCGCGGCGGCCTTCGGCGTGGACATGGGAGCCATCATGCGCCGCAACGGGATCACCAACCCCAACATCATCTACGTGGGCCAGCGGCTCATCATCCCAGACCCGTAGACCAGGCCGGAGCAGGAGACTCTCATCGCAGCACTGCCAAGCGGGGCGAGCTTTCGGGCTCGTCCCGCTTTTTCGCGCCCAGCACCCTGGCCAGGGGGAAATCCCTGGTCAAGGATGGTGCAACCCAACCAGAGATGATGGTTCGAGCGCACCTGCCATTTCGCCTTCTTTGGGCCTATGCTGGAACCGAGGATGGAACCGGAGGGAGAGAGCCAGAACCGCCCTTCGGTCAACGGAGCAATCAGTGGACGGTTTTGCCAAGAGAGCGGCGCCGTTTGACCATCGCCAGGTTCATTTATCAACCAAAGGAGGCTTGAACCATGTTTGGGCTTAGTTTGACGTCACGGGAGTTCTGGGGAGTGATCCACGGCATGGTGCTGGGCGGGCTCTTCCTCCTCTCCTTCGCAGGAGGGTTTGCCAGCCTGTACAGCCTGCGCCCCGAGTGGGTCACGGTGGAAGGCCTGCGAGAGCGGGTCAAACGCCTGGATGCTGGGGTCTGGATCATGGCCATGGTGTCCTGGCTGACGGTGATCACCGGCACCTTCATCGTCTATCCCTGGTACCGGGCCACCCCGCCCGAGGGCGCGGACCTGCGCATGTACCCCCGCTCCTTCCTGAAGGCCAGCGAGGCGCTGAGCGCCTGGCACACCTTCGGCATGGAGTGGAAGGAGCACGTGGCCTGGTTCTCGCCCATCCTGGCCACGGTGGTGGCCTACATCGTCTGGCGCTACGGGGAGCAGCTGGCCCAGAACGACTACCTGCGCAAGGTGACCATTGGGCTCTTCGTGGTGGCCTTCGCTACTGCGGCCATCGCTGGCCTGATGGGCGCCCTGATCACCAAGGTGGCGCCGGTGCTCTAGAGCGCCCACCTTTGTTGACCGAGACATCCACAGCCTGAGAAAGGTGTGAAAGGAGAGATATCATGGCAACCCAACTGAAGACCGCCACTTCCACCCAGACCAAGAACTACAGCGGGCAGGCGCTCCCCACTGGCCCGGCGGCAGCGGCCATCCTGTCTGGCGCCATCGGCATCGCCGTCTTTGGCCTGATGACCACCGGCGCTGTCCTGAGCGAGGGGCTGAAGAATTTCCTGAACTGGTACAACCCCTCCGGTCCCCTGGTCGGGAAGGCAGGCATCGGGATCCTCGCCTGGCTGGTCAGCTGGGCCATCCTGAACAACATGTGGAAGGAGAAGGACGTGGCCCTGCCCAAGGTGGTCACCTGGTCTGCGATCCTCATCCTGGTGGGGCTGGCCCTGACCTTCCCGCCTATCTTCGAAGCCTTCGAATAGACGGCGCCACGCCGTCGCCAGCCGCTGCGCTGCACAAAGAGAGCGCCTCTGGGAAACCAGGGGCGCTCGTCTTTTCCTCCAGCCTGGACAGGGTCGAGGGGATCTCAGACGAAACAGTCGATGTGGTGACGCACCGCGTAGATGGCCGCCTCGATGCGGTTGGAGAGCCCCAGCTTGGACAGGATGGTGCTCACGTGGTTGCGCACGGTCAAGGGGCTCAGCACCAGCTCCTGGGCGATCTCCGCGTTGCTCTTCCCCTGGGCCACCAGGGCCAGCACCTGCAGCTCCCGCTCGGACAGGTCCCGGAAGGCCGCTGCGTCCGTGGTCAGCTCCGCCCGCTGGATGCGAGAGAGGAGCTTTTTGGTCACTTTGGGGTCCAGGAAGGCGTCGCCCCGGCCCACGGAGCGGATGGCCTCCAGGAGATCGTCGGTGCTCAGCTGCTTGAGGACGTACCCCGCGGCCCCTGCCGCCACCGCCTCGGTGACCAGATCCTCGTCCCCGTAGGAGGTGAGCATGAGCACCTGGACCGTCGGGCAGCGCTGGCGGATCTCCCGGCAGGCCTCGATGCCGCTGCGATCCGGCAGGCGAATGTCCATGAGCACCACCTGAGGGAGATGGCTCACCGCCGCCTGGACCGCCTCGTCCGCGGTGCCGGCCTCGGCCACCACCTCCAGATCCGGTTCGGACTGCAGGAGGGTGCGCAGCCCCAACCGCACCACCTCGTGGTCATCTACCAGCAAGATGCGTAGTCGTGTCATCACTTCCCTCCACTGGAATCTCCACCTGGACCCGAGTGCCCCGCCCTGGCTTGCTGTGCAGCTGGATGGCTCCCTCCAGCAGGCGCGCGTGGTCCTGCATGTTGTTCAGCCCGTAGCCGACCACCAGATCCGCGGGGAGGCCCTGGCCGTTGTCCTCCACCGCGAGCCGCAGCCGGTTCCCCTCCACACCAGCCTCGACGATCACCTGGGTGGCCTGGGCGTGACGGGCCACGTTGCTCATGGCCTCGTGGACGATGGCCAGAAGATGGCCCACCTGGGTCGGGGTCAGGGGCAGATCCTCGGGCAGATCCAGCCGCAGATCCACATCCACCAGGGAGCGAAAATGGGCCGAACTGGCCAGCTCCTTCAGCCCGGAGGCCAGGCTCTGGCCGCTGGGCTGGGGACGCAGCTCGCCGATGTACTGTCGGATGTCGGCCACAGCCTGATCCAGGAGATTGAGGCTCTGGTGCAGGTGCTCCCGGCTCTGCTCCAGAGCGCCCCGCTCCAGGTTGCGCTCCGCTGTGCGCAGGATCAGCCCCGCGGCATAGACCCGCTGCAGGGTGCCGTCGTGGAGCTCCCGGCCGATGCGTTCCCGCTCCGCCAGCAGCATCTGGTCTTCCTCCATGCTCACCAGGCGCCGATCCAGCTCCACCCGGAAGACCTCCAGGGCCCGGATGACCGCGTAGGCCAGGACCAGGCCCAGCAGGCTGCGAGGGACCTGCACCGGCAACAGGAAGAGGGCCTCGAAGCGCTCCTGGTTGATCAGGTTGGCAGGGAAGAAGGGGGCCGACGGCACCACGAGCCCGCCCACCAGGGCATATCCCACCAGGGCCAGGCCAGCCAGGCGCAGCATGCTGGTGATGTGGGCCAGCCGGAAGGGGGCGATGGCCTGCTGGGACTGGCGGCGCAGGCTGTAGGCGGCCAGCAGCGCACCGGGGAAGCCCAACATGTAGCGGGCCAGGATGTTCCCCTGCCGATGCCACTCGTCCAGAGCCAGGAGGTGGGCGAAGACAGGACCGAACATCCAGGCCAGCCACAGGGCCAGCACCACTCCGGGCCCGTAGCGAAGATAGCGCCACCGGCCAGGCAGGGGACGCAGGCTCTCCACGCCGAACTGGAAGAGACAGGCGAAGGAGACGGCCAGCAGGATGGTCTGCAGGGTGAGGAGCAGGTCCACAAAGGGGCTAGGCAGGTAGCGGGCCTGGATGGGGATGAAGACGTCGCCCCACTCGTGGATGCCGTGGGCCAGGCCAAAGGCGGCCAGCCAGTTGAGGTTGCGGGCCAGGGCCAGACGGCTGTGCCGCCAGGATTGCAGGGCCAGGGCCAGCCCCAGCACGAAAAAGACCTGGCCGTAGACAAAGAGGATGATCGTCCGGTTGAACTCGATGAACTGGCGCAGGGTGTCGGCCATGATCTGTTCGCAACTCGCTTCCTGTACGCCACATGCGGCCGACCAGCGGGGGCTCCGAACAGACCAAGTGCGACCCGGAGAATCTCGCCCGGCTACTCCAGCGGGCTGAGCCAGCGAGTCTCGCCGTCCCCGTCCGCGGCCCAGCCTTCCACGGACCCATCGTCCGAGCGGATCTGGTACCAGATGAAGCCGTCCGCGGACTGGGGCCCAGCCACCACCGTGAACTCATCCCCCGCGTCCACCCGGGTGATGAGGGGGGCGTCCGTGCCGGGCAGGGCCCGCACGCTCAGCTGCTGGCCGGGGTCCATGGTGACCCGCACCCGGTCCCCCACCCGGGGCGCTCGGTTCACCGGCTGGGCCTCGCCGATCCGGGGGGTGAGCCACTCGTCCTCGCCGTCGCCCTCGGCCACCCAGCCCGTGTTGCCCTGGCCGTCGTCCACCTTCCACCAGGTGAAGCCGTCCGCGGTCACCGGCCCGTCCACCACCGTGACCACCTGGCCGAAGCCCAGCCGGGTGATGATGGGGCCGCTGGTGCTGGCCGTCTCCCGCAGATTCAAGCCGCCTGGCGCTGCAATGCGCACCGGCCCGCCCACCACGATGGCCGTCCCCGGCAGGGGCGTGGGCGTGAAGGTGGCCGTGGGCTGGGCCAGGGGGGTGGGAGTGGGGACCAGCAGGGACGGCGTCGGCGTGGCGACCCCTCCCCCGGCCGCCTGGCTGACCGGCGTCGGCTGGGTGACGGGCGGCATGGTAGGCGTGGGCGTGGGCCGGGGGGCAAAGCTGCCACAGGCCAGGGCTGGCCCCAGCCAGAGGAGGGAGAAGGCCAGGAAGAGGTAGAGGCCCAGGCGGCGCCGGGCGGTCCGGGCCTGGCGCGCCAGGTTGGGCCCACGCTGGGAGTCGGAAGGATCGGATGGGGTCGGTTGCTCGGTCATGGATCGCTCTTTCACGGTGTCACGGCTCGGCCAGGACAAAGCTGGCGTCAAGGTCAGCGGATCAGGGCGCACCGGCTCACAGGGTCACAGCCTTCATCCAGTTGATGTCCGGGAGCCCCTCCAGCAGGGCCAGGACCTCCGGGGTGATGGGCTCGTCCGTCCCCAGGACCATGATGGCCTCGCCTCGGGGCGTGCGCCGGCCCACGTGCATGAAGCTGATGTTGATGTCCGCCTGGCCCAGGAGAGTCCCCACCCGGCCGATGATGCCGGGCCGGTCCTGGTGGGAGGTGAGGAGCAGGTTGCCCTCCCCGGGGAACTCCACCCAGAGCTCGTCCACGGCCACCAGCTTGGGCACGCCCTGGAGCACGGAGCCCCGGACGGTGCGCTGCTGGTTCCCCTGGATGCGGCGCAGGGTGAGCATGTTCTCGTAGCGCTCCCGGTGGTGGCGCTGCTTGCGCTCCATCACCTGGATGCCCCGCTGGTTGGCTAAGAAGACGGCATTGACCAGGTTCACCCGGGCATCCACCACGTCGGAGAGGATGCCCTTGATGGCCGCGGCGGTGAGGTGGGCCAAGTCGTAGCTGGCCAGGGGCCCGTGGGCGGTGATCTCCAGGACGTCCACCCCCTGGCCGTCCAATTGACGCAGGAAGCGCCCCATTCGTTCCGCCAGGTCCACGAAGGGGATCAGCGCCTCCAGGTCCTTGGGCGGGATGATGGGCGCGTTCACTGCGTAGCGGGCCGGCCGCCCCTGGAGCACGTCCAGGACCTGGGCGGCCACGTCCGCGGCCACTTTCTCCTGGGCCTCCACCGTGCTGCCCCCCAGGTGAGGCGTGAGGATGATCCCAGGATGGCCCAGCAGCGGGCTGTCCGGGGGCAGGGGCTCCCGCTCGAAGACGTCCAGGGCCGCGCCGGCCAGGCGCCCTTCCTCCAAGGCGGCCACCAGGGC
>WGCB01000225.1 GCA_015494005.1 Caldilineaceae bacterium | reverse complement strand
GGCCGAGACCATCTGCCGCCACTTCGCCGCGCCCCACGCCTCCGCGGACCGGGGGGAGATCGCCGGGGCGGAGCTGGCCGGGCTGGGGCGGCTCTACGAGGAGCAGGGCAAGCTCCAGGAGGCGGAGCGGGCCTACCGCCGAGCTCTGGAGCTGGGCCGAGAGCCGGCGCTCCTGGCGGATGTCTTCTTCCGGCTGGGGCGGCTACTCAAGCGCCAGGCCCGCTGGCGGGAGGCCGGGGAGATCTGGCAGCGCTGGATCACCACCGTCCCCGGCCCGGATCCCCGGCCCTACGTGGAGCTGGCCAAGTTCTGCGAGTGGCAGACCGGGGACCTGGAGCAGGCGGCCATGTGGACCTCCTGGGCCCTGCACAACCTCCAGTCCGGGCCGAGCCACCAGCGCTCCCTGGTCCAGTTGGCGGAGCTGGAGCATCGCCTGGCCCGGATCCAGCGCAAGCTGGGCTCTCAAACCGGACCGGGGTAGCTCGGTCCGGGAGCTGGACAGACCGGAAACCCAGCCAGCACATGCCGTCACTATCCTGGACCTGGAAACCTGCGCGACGCAACCTCAGACAGGAGCCAAACACGTTCCGCCTGTCAACCGATTCGACCAACCCAACCACAGCCAATCCACCCACCAATTCGGAAAGGAGCAACGTATGGGCATTCTCTTCCCTAGCCAGGAATGGGCCGACGCCTTCAAGGAGAAACTCAACAGCAGCGACGCCTACCGCAACGCGGCCAAGAACTGGGAGGGCGACTTCTACTTCGTGGTGGAAGGAACCAACCCGCCGGACATCATCTACATGGACCTGTGGCATGGGGAGTGCCGGGAAGCCGTCTACACCAACGACCCCAACTTCAAGAACCCGGAGTTCAAGATCACGGCTAGCTACGACAAGTGGAAGAAGGTCATCACTGGGCAGTTGGACCCCATCCAGGGGCTGATGACCCGGCAGCTGAAGCTGGACGGCAACCTGATCAAGATCATGAAGAACGTGAAGGCCGCCCAGGAGCTGGTCCGCTGCGCCACCCAGGTGGACACGGAGTTCCGGGAATAGCAGGGATCCATCCTTTCCAGGAGTGCATCGTTTCCAGGAGGCAGAACCATGTGGTTCTTCACATCGCCGGAGATCGCCTTCGGTGAAGACGCCCTGAGCTACCTGGAGCAGCTCCAGGGCCAGCGAGCCTTCATCGTCACGGACCCCACGCTGGACCAGCTGGGCTTCACGGAGAAGGTGGCCGAGCGTCTGCGCGGCGCTGGCATGGAGGTGGCCGCCTTCCCAGAGGTGGAGCCGGAGCCCAGCCTGCAGACCGTGCGCCGGGGCGTGGAGCAGATGAAGGCGCTGGAGCCGGACTGGATCGTGGGCCTGGGGGGCGGCAGCGCCATGGACGCGGCCAAGGCCATGTGGGCCCTCTACGAACGGCCCGACCTGGAGCCCGAGGAGATCAGCCCCCTCTTCCCCCTGGGGCTGCACAAGGTCAAGATGGTGGCCATCCCCACCACCGCGGGGACGGGCAGCGAGGTCACCTGGATGGTGGTGCTCACGGACACAGAGGCCCGGCGCAAGATCGGCCTGGGCAACCGGGAGCTCACCCCCACCGTGGCCATCGTGGACCCGGAGATGTCCCGCAACCTGCCGCCGCGCATCACCGCGGACACGGGCATGGACGTCCTCACCCACGCCATCGAGGGCTACACGGCCAACTTCCACAGCGACTTCACGGATCCCCTCTGCCTGCAAGCCGGGGAGATGGTCTTTACCTACCTGCCCCGAGCCGTGGCCAAGGGGGCGGAGGACATGGAAGCCCGGGAGAAGATGGCCAATGCGGCCACCATCGCCGGGCTGGGCTTCGGCAACTCCTACGTGGCCCTGGCCCACGCCCTGGGACACAGCTTCGGCGGCTACTTCAAGGTGCCCCATGGCCGGGCCGTGGCCCTCTTCCTGCCCTACACCATCGAGTTCACCGCCAACGGCGGCGCAGGCCGCTACCGGGAGCTGGTCCGCCGGCTGGGCCTGGGGGAGGCCCGCTCCGAGCAGGAGGCGGCCCGGATCCTGGCCAAGCGCATCTGGGAACTGGCGAAAGAGGTGGGGCAGCCCACCACCATCCCGGAGATGGGCATCTCGGAGGAGGCCTTCGAGGAGGCGCTGGACACCCTCTGCGACCACGCGGAGACGGACAACGCCATCCTGGCCGCGCCCCGCCTGCCGGACCGGACGGAGATGGAGAAGCTCTTCCGCTACGCCTACCAGGGCAAACTGGTGGACTTCTAGCCGGACGCCAGGCTCAAAAACAGAGCGACGAGACAGCGGGTGTGGAGAGATCCACGCCCGCTGCTTTTGGGGCGGGGACGCCTAAACCGTTTTTGTTTGCCGTCCGCATCCGCTTCTGCTACAATTTCTTCTGCTACACTTTCTGTAGCAATCCCAGCAGCCTGGACAGGGAAGGCAGCCCCAGCAGAAAGCTGCCACACCCCGTAGACCAACCATCACCCAAGGACACAGCAGGCAAAGGAGGGCAAGCATGGAGTATCGTCGACTGGGACGGGCCGGCATGAAGGTCAGCGCGGTGAGCCTGGGAGCCTGGCTCACCTACGGCGGCATGGTGGAGGACGAGATGGCCGCCCGCTGCATCCACACGGCCATCGAGCAGGGCATCAACTTCATCGACGTGGCGGATGTCTACGCCCGGGGCCGGGCCGAGGAGGTAGTGGGCTCGGTGATCAAGGAGTACAAGCGCAGTGACCTGGCCATCAGCAGCAAGGTCTTCTGGCCCATGAGCGAGAACGTCAACGACCGGGGGTTGAGCCGGAAACATGTCATGGAGTCGGTGGAGAAGAGCCTGAAGCGCCTGGGCACCGATTACCTGGACATCTACTTCTGCCACCGCTTTGACCCGGAGACGCCAGTGGAGGAGGTGGTGCGGGCCATGGACGACCTGATCCACCAGGGCAAGGTGCTCTACTGGGGCACCAGCGTCTGGAGCGCGGCCCAGATCGAGGAGGCGGTGGGGACGTCCCGGCTCTACAACTGCTACCTGCCCCAGGTGGAGCAGCCGCGCTACAACATGCTGGACCGGCACATCGAGCCGGAGATCATGCCCACCGCGGCCAAGCACGGCCTGGGCCTGACGGTCTGGAGCCCCTTGGCCCAGGGGATCCTCACAGGCAAGTACAACGAGGGCATCCCGGAGGACAGCCGGCTGGCCAGCGGCGGCCAGGTGGCGGAGTGGATGAAGGCGGAGCTGACCGAGGAGAACGTGGCCAAGGTGCGTCGGCTCACCCAGATCGCCCAGGAGCTGGGGATCAGCATGGCCCAGCTGGCCCTGGCCTGGATCCTGCGGCGGCCAGAGATCAGTAGCGTGATCACCGGGGCCAGCAAGCCCAGCCAGGTGGAGTCCAACGCCCGGGCCGCGGCGATCAAGCTCAGCCCGGATGTCCTGGAGCGCATCGAGGCCATCCTGGCCAACGCCCCGGCCCAGCCCCAGATGTAGCCCCTGCCTCTCCCAGCAAAAGCGCCCTCGAGGCCTGACCCACGTGGTCGGGCCTCGTTTTTTGTTGGGGAAACCCGACCGCGGGCCGGCATGCCCGGGAGTCGCCTTGGCGGCATACAGACTTTGGTCGGATATCCCACCGCAAAACGGCAGGACCAAGGGCCTCGGAAGTCTCGTCCAGGGTCTCTAGCAGGGACAGGGTGGCTCCGCTACACTGGAGGCAAGGAAACTGCATCGACCCATTCGTCGCACTTGAGGCTAGGAGGTTTTGCCCGATGAAAGAAAGAACTACCTTGAAAACCATCTTTTCGAAACACGCTTCACCCAAAGGACTTTGGCTGCTGCTGAGCCTGGTCCTGCTCATTGGCCTGCTCACCACCCCTCTGGTTGGGGCCGACAACGGCGCGCCCGTGGAGCTCCAGACGCCTGCCCAGGCGAACACCGCAGTCAAGAAGTACATCATCGGCGACTTCGTCTGGCGGGATGCCAACGGAGACGGCATCCAGAACGATGGGGTCAAGAGCGGCATCAACGGCGTCAAGGTGGAGCTCTACAAAGGAAAGTGCAGCGCTGTCACCCCGGGCAAGAAAGTCCTGAAACGGACCACCACCGGCAACCACCCGTCCACGGGCGCGCCGGGCTGGTACCAGTTCACGGTCTCCAAGAAGGGAGACTACTGCGTGGTTCTGTCCAACAGGAACTACTGGCCTGGCAAGCCCCTGGTGGGCCTCATTGCCAGCCCCCAGGACCAGGGGAGCGACGACAACCTGGACAGCGACGGCAGCCCCGCCCATCGAGCGGATGTGACCGTCCCGCAGCAGAGCAGCCACACCGTTGTCAATGTGGATTTCGGCCTCATCCCCGCGCCGCCGGCCTCCCCGGGCATGTGCTACGTCATCGCGGACTACGGGGACTACCTGGGGCTCATCGACCGCAGCACCGGCCGAGTGGACGTGCTGGGCTACGTGGATCCGCCCAACGGGGAGAACCTGGCCATCGATCCCAACGGCCCCACTCTCTACAACGTGGCCGGGAACAAGGGGCCCACGCCCTTCATCACCATCGACGAGCAGACGGTCCAGACCACCATTATCCGCTCGGACCTGGGCCTGTACGATGTCGACGGCTTGACCTGGAACAGCAACGATGGCCTGCTCTACGCCACCCGCGCCCGCACCGGCAGCTATCCTGGCATCCTCTACACCATCGACAAGACCACCGGGGTGACCACCACCCTGGCCAATCTGACCATCAATCCCGATCCGCTGGCGGGGGCGTCGGATCCCCACGTGGATGGGATCGCCTTCCACCCCACCACCGGCGTGCTCTACGGCATCTACGATGCCCACGCCGGCAAGAGCTACCTGGTGACCATCGATCCGAACACCGGCGCGATGACACCGGTGGGCAATGCCAGCGACAAGGGCTACACCTGGGTGCATGACATCGAGGACATCGGCTTCGCCCCGGACGGCACCCTCTACGGTGTGGCCGGCGCCTACGGCGGCATCGACACGGACGGCGACGGCGACCGGGAGTACCGCTTCGAGGGGCTGGTCACCCTCGATCTGAGCACGGCCAAGGGCACCCCCGTGGGTCCCTTCGGACAGCCCATCAAGGGCACCCGCTGGGACATGGAGGCGTTCGCCTGCGTGCCCTATCCGCCTCAGCCGCCTACACCCACTCCCACGCCCACGGCGACACCGACCAACACGCCCACGGCCACGCCGACCTACACACCGACACCGACGGCCACGCCAACCAACACGCCTGAGCCTACGGCCACGCCGACTAATACGCCCGTGCCCACGGCCACGCCGACGAACACACCGACGGCGACGCCGACCCACACGCCCGTGCCCACGGCGACACCGACCAACACACCTG
>WGCB01000224.1 GCA_015494005.1 Caldilineaceae bacterium | reverse complement strand
GGCGTGGGTGTGGGCGGCACGGGCGTGTCCGTGGCCGTGGGCGTGAAGGTCGGCGTGCTGGTGGGCGTGGCCGTGGGGTTGGTGCCCACCATGTCCCCGAAGTTGTTGCCCTTGCTGCTCTGGAGCGTCCCCGCCGGGATGTCGGCGATGGTGTTGGGGCCCGCGGCCACGCCGCCAGTGCTCCCAGGATTGGCCGCCACGCTGATGTACCCGGCCGGATCCGTCTCCACCACGGTGTAGAGCCCGTCCACGGTGATGTCGAAGGCGTAGATCCCCGCGCTGTCCGTGGTGGCGCTGGCGTTGACCGGTCCCTGGAGGTTCACCGTCACGCCCGGCAGCCCCGGCTCGCCGAAGTCCCGCTGCCCGTCCTGGTCCAGGTCCTCGTAGACCGTGCCGCACAGGCCGCCGGCATAGGGCTGGGAGCCGAAGACGTAGAGGTTGGAGAGGACGTCCTGCATGAGCAGGCGCCCACCGCCGATCACAGCGGGCACCTCCACCGAGGAGGCCGGGGCGAAACTCCAGAGGGAGCCGCCGTCGGCCATGTCGAAGGCCTGGAGCCCCACACTGGCCGATACCCGGTAGAGGACGCCGTTGGCCGCAGAGAGCCGCCACCAGCCGCCGTCGTCCCCGCTGTCCACGTACTGGACTCGACCCGTCTCCTCGCCTCGCTCCACGTCGATGCCCACCAGGTACTTGGTGGTGGTGTCCGAGGGGATGACCAGGAAGGCGTAGACCGTGGGCCCATGGACCAGGAAAGTGCCGCCGAAGTTGGTGGCCGGCGCGGTGGCGTCGTACTGCCAGAGCGCCGCGCCGGTGGTCGCGTCGTAGGCGTAGAGCCGGTCGTTGGCGCCCACGTTGTACAGGATGAAGAGCCGGCCATCCTGGACCACCAGGTAGCCGTCGAAGTTCACGTAGGCCAGGCTAGCGTCCCCAGGCATGGGCTGCTGCCAGACGATAGCGCCGTCCGTGGGATCCAGGGCGAAGACGCCGGCGTCCGTGGAGGCCACGTAGACCAGGCCGTTCGCGAAGACCGGGTCCGAGGAGAGGCCGCCAGCCCCAGCGTCATCCACCACGTTGGTCTGCCACAGGATGCTCCCGTCCTGCCGGTTCAAGGCGAAGACGGCCTGTTTCCAGCTGCCGGTGTCGTTGTCCCAGTAGTCCGCGGTGATGAAGAGCTGATCCCCCGCCAGGGTGGGCGAGTAGCCCGAGGGGTAGAAGGACTCGGGCACGATGCTGGTCTGCCACAGGATGGCGCCGTCCGCGCTGTCCAGCGCGTAGACAGTGCCAGCCCAGGTGCCGAAGTAGATCACCCCATCCATGACCGCGGGGGTGGAGAGGTCGTTGTCACCGGCCAGGGGGCCGCCGTTGGACTGGTTGAGCACCACCCAGAGCTCGGTTTGGTTGGCCAGATCCAGGGCCCGGAAGCCGTCGTAGGCGCCGATGTAGGCCACGTCCCCCACCACCGCCGGCGCGCTGAAGTTCCAGTTCCCGGTGAGCTGCCAGTCCAGGGAGAGGGGCGGCTGAAGCCGGAGCTCGCCGCTGTTGTAGAAGCCGTGACCCGAGTCAAATCCAGCCATGGCCCAGTTCCCCGTGGATGGGTCACCCCCCGCCTGGCCACAGATCCCGCCACTGGGGGTCCCGGCAGCGAAGGTCTGCAGCTGGTTGAAAGGGCCTGTCCCGCCCGAATCTCCGCCCTTCCCGTGGCTGGAGACCAGGGGCAGGTAGAGGGTGTTGGGGAGTCCGGAAAGGGAGGCGGTGCTGAGCTCCGCGGGCCGATTCACCAGGCGCACGTAGTTGCTGCGCAGGGTGCCATCGCTCTCCTCCATGGCCCGCACCCGAGCCCACTGGCCCGGCTGCAGCCCGGACGCATCCTGGATCCGGCGGGAGGAGGCGCCGATCACCTTGGTCTCCGGGCGCAGGTGGATCTCTGTGACCTGGCCGCCTTCTTCTCGGATCCGGAGGAGGGCGCCTTCCGCAGCCAGCACCTCGCCCTGGATGGTTCGGGCCTGGGTGATGACCGGGTCGCCAGGGTCCGCTTCCGCCGCGGAGAAGACCGCACCGGAACTGGTCATCACCGCAACGACGAAGAGGAAAATAGCCAACAGGTTAACACTGATGCGAAACAGCTTGACCGACATGCTTGGTTCTCCTTGGATCGGCGGAAATGGAGAAGTGGGAAGCGCGCCTCTAGGCGAAATGGCGATGCATTTTCAGGGCGAGACTCTGTGGAAACACTGAATCCAAGGTAGTCCCGATGGAAAAGGTACGCAATGGTACTTAGGAGCATTGGCTGGTACCAGAAGCGCCTGGCGCAGAGACAGGCAGCTGCTATACTGGGAACACAAGGGACTATCCCGCCGGAAAAGATCAGGGGCTCCCTGGTGGGAAAGCCGATGGCGGGAGCTCCAAGGCGCGAGGAGAGGAGATCATGGTCAACAGACGCACAGGCACATCCCAGGGGAAGACAGGGCCCGCCCGCCCTTGGCTGGGGCGGGAAACGGGCCAATCCCTGGTCATCCTGTCCCTCTTCATGATGGTGTTCATCGGCATGCTCGGGATCGTCATTGATCTGGGCAGGGCTTATGTCAACTACCGAAAGATGCAGGTGGCCGCGGATGCCGCGGCCGTGGCAGGGGCCCGCGCCCTGGCCGAAGGGTTCAGCGAAAGCTTCGTCACCGAGCGAGCCCAGGGACTTCTCACCGCCAACGGGGCCGATTCAGACCTCTCCACCATTACCATCGTGGATGGAACCAAAGTCGTCGTGGACGCCAAATCAGAGGTCAGCACGGTTTTCGCCCAGGTGCTGGGGCTGGACACCATCACCGTGAGCGCGGAGGGGGAGGCTGTCTACGGCGCCGTTGCGGAAGCGGACAACCTGATGCCCTTTGTCGTTGAGAAGGATGAATGGGCCCTCTGGGAGACAGTCGAACTGTGGGGCAATGCTTCCGGACCGGGTAACTTCGGCTGGGTGCACTGGAGCGGGCAGGTTCCTTCCACCACCACCCTGCGGGCCAACATCGATGACCCCTCCCGCAGCGACACCGTCCATGTCGGGGATCAGGTGAGCGGCCACACTGGCGTCTCCTTCAGCGCGGTGCGCAACAACCTCGATGCCTGGATCGGCCAGCCGGTGACCGTCATCCTCTACGACCCGGCCGAGGTCACCGGCGCCGGGGCCAACCTGAAGTACGTGGCCCGAGGATTCGCTCGCTTCGTCATCACCAGCACCGTCTCCCAAGGGGCCAACAGCAAGATCTACGGCTACTTTGTGGAGTACATCGACGTGGGCAAGGAGATCGATCCCAGCTCCACCATCGGGATCAAGGTGATCGACTTCACCGACTAGCACCACCTCCTCACCGAATCGGCCAGGCCGAACTTGGCAGCGTCCTCCAGGCCCGGGGGACGCTGTTTCGCGTCCCCGGGGTCCCAGGATCGGGAAAAAACTGGAAACTTTTTGCAGGCCAGGACGTATTGCTTTGTGCCAGCGGGTTCAGACCCTTCCCCCGAAGATTGAACCCTGGCGCCGAGATGGATTCGCTCCATCGGTCCCAGCGGGGATGTGCGCACCCCGCCATGCAGAGAATCGTTCACGGCAACCAGCAATTCAGCGAGGAACACATCATGCCCGAAGAGATCAACCAGCCCAAGATGGAGAGCCCCGAGGGCGCCTCCCCAGAAGAAGCCTCTGAGCAAGAGGACTCCCTTGCACAGGAAAAGGGAAACGAGGAAGGATCCGCGGCGGAGACCCAAGCGGATGCTCGAGTGGAGGTGGAGAACGTGTCCGAAGAGCCCACGCCAGCGGAGCGAGTGGCCAGCGCAGCCCGAGAACAGGCGGAGGAGGCCGCGGAGGCCCTGCGCCGAGGCGAGTTCATGCGGGACGTGGAGATCGATCCCAACGCGGACAGCGATGATCGACTCATCGCCATGCTCTGCTACGCCTCCCAGATCCTCATCCCCGGGATCATGCCCATCCTGGTGCTGCTCAGCGAGAGCAGCCGGGACCGCCCCTTCCAGCGCTACCACGCGGTGCAGAGCCTGGCCCTGATGGTGGTCTTCGTCCTCATCGCCCTGGCCGTCTCTGTGGGGACCTTCATCCTTTCCTGGATCCCCATCATCGGCTGGCTGGTGGGGCTGGCTGTCCTCTGCCTGAGCCCCATTGCAGTGCTCATGGCCTACATCGCCCTGGTCTACTATGGGTACCAGGCCTATCAGGGCAAGCGCTTCGCCATCCCGGGCCTGACTACCTTCCTCAAGGACCAGGGCTGGCTCAAGGAGGCGTAGAAGGGAGCCGTCACCGGGCTACATCCCGGAAATGCCGCATCCCAGCACAGAGCGAGGCCGCCGAAGCGATTTCGGCGGCCTCATCGCGTCTCGGGGAAAGATCCCGAGCGAATCGAATTCTGTAACGGAAGCTGAAACCGGTGCATCTAAGGACGGAAGTTCGCTCCCCCGCCCTGAAGATCCTGGAGATGACCGAAGATGACCGTTTCCGAAACCCACACCACACCAACGCCTGCGTCCGCCCGGCGCCGCAATGGCCTGGGCCGCTACCTGCCCTTCCTGGATTGGCTGCTCCACTACCGGCGACAGGATCTCACCGGGGATCTACTGGCCGGGATCATCGTGACCATCATGCTGGTGCCCCAGAGCATGGCCTACGCCCTGTTGGCCGGCCTGCCGCCCCAGGTGGGCCTCTACGCCAGCATCCTCCCCTTGATCGTCTACGGTCTGCTGGGGAGCAGCCGGGTCCTGGCCGTGGGTCCGGTGGCCATCGTCTCCCTGCTGGTCGCCACCGGCATCTCGCCCCTGGCCGAGCAGGGTGGCCCAGAATACGTGCAGCTGGCCCTCACCCTGGCCCTGCTGGTGGGGATCGTCCAGCTGATCATGGGGGTGGTGCGCCTGGGCTTCCTGGTGAACTTCCTCAGCCACCCGGTGCTCTCTGGCTTCACCAGTGCGGCGGCCATCGTCATCGGCTTCAGCCAGGTGAAGCACGTCCTGGGCTTCCGCGTCCCTCGCACCGAGTACTTCTACCAGCGGGTGCTCTACACCCTGAACCACCTGGGCGAGACCAACCTGGTCACCCTGGTCATCGGCCTGGGCAGCATCGGGCTGCTGCTTTTCTTCAAGTACAAGCTGGGAGGCCTGCTGCGCCGGTGGGGGCTGAAGGAGACCCTGATCATGCCCATCACCAAGAGCGCTCCCCTGGTGGTGGTGCTGGTGAGCACCCTGGCGGTCTGGGGATTCCGGCTGCATGAGGGCGCAGGTGTGGCCATCGTGGGCGGGGTGCCGGCCGGCCTGCCTCCGCTGACCATGCCCACCCTGGATCCAGGAATCTGGCAGCTGCTCCTGCCCACGGCCCTGGCCATCAGCTTCGTGGGCTTCATGGAGAGCATCTCCGTGGCCAAATCCCTGGCCAGCAAGCGGCGGCAGAAAGTGGACGCGGACCAAGAGCTGGTGGCCCTGGGCGCGGCCAACCTGGCCGCCACTTTCACCGGCGGCTACCCGGTGACCGGGGGTTTCAGCCGCTCGGTGGTGAACTTCGCGGCCGGGGCCCAGACGGGCCTGGCCTCCATCGTCACCGCCCTGCTCATCGCCTTGACGGTGATCTTCCTCACCCCCCTCTTCTACTTTCTGCCCAAGGCCGTGCTGGCCGCCATCATCCTGGTGGCCGTGGCCAACCTCTTCGACTTCAAGACGGTGAAGCACACCTGGCGCTACAGCAAGGCGGATTTCGCCTCCCTGGTGGTCACCTTCGTCGCCGTGCTGGCCATCGGCGTGGAGAAGGGCATCCTGGCCGGGGTGGCCACCGCCATCCTGCTCTTCCTCTGGCGGACCAGCCGCCCCCACATCGCGGTGGTGGGCCGGGTCGGCGACAGCGAGCACTTCCGCAACGTGCTGCGCCATGAGGTGCAGACCTGCCCCCACGTCCTGGCCATCCGGGTGGACCAGAGCCTCTACTTCGCCAACACCCAATACCTGGAGACCGCCATCCTCCAGATGGTGGCGGACAACCCTCGGGTGAAGCATCTGGTGCTGATCTTCAGCGCGGTGAACTTCGTGGATGCCAGCGCCCTGGAGACCCTGGAGGAGCTGAATCGGGAATTAGGGGACGCGGGGGTGACGCTGTACTTCGCGGAGGTCAAGGGGCCGGTGATGGATCGGCTGAAGGCCGTCGGCTTCGTGGACGAGATCGGCCCGGAACGCTTCTTCCTGAGCACCCACCAGGCCATGCGCCAGCTGGAGTGCGTCTGATCGTCACCACAGGGGCCGGTCCGCACGGCCAGGGCTAGCCGCCCAGCTCGTCCAGTAGATCCCGGGCGAACTGGGCCGCGTCTGAGGGCAGATCGAAGGTCAACGCCCGGGCCAGGTCGGCTCGGGCCTGCTCGTCCTGGCCCAGGATGTAGCGGGCAATGCCCCGGCCCAGCCAGGAGGCCGGTCGCTCTGGGTCCAGGGCCAGGGCCTGGTCGTAGCTCTCGATGGCCTCCGGGTAGCGCTCCTGGAGACGCAGGACCAGCCCCAG
>WGCB01000223.1 GCA_015494005.1 Caldilineaceae bacterium | reverse complement strand
TCCCCGGTGTGGCCCTGGAAGATCTTCCCGGGCGTCCGGCTCATGGCGTCCCAGATCGAGGGCCTCTTGCCGTCGGCAGCCGCGGCCCCTTCGATCTGATAGCTGGACGTGGCGGCTCCCCAGACGAAATCATCGGGAAAAACCATGCGCATTCCTCCATTGGATGTGTGTTTTCGCACCCCGTGTCCTGGCAGCGGGAAGGGCCCCTGGAAGGCTTTTGGAGCTCGTCACCAGCCCTTCCCCGGACGGCAGCCGGGCGTCAGGGCGTAGAGGCTGGCGGAACGAGGCGGGAGGAGGAGCTCGTCGCCAGCCTCGATCCGCCGCGGAGCCAGGCGCTGGAACCCGTTCTCCTGGTCCAGCCGCCAGCGCTGCGCCGGGCCGTCGCTGTTGAAGTTCTGCAGCCACAGGGGCAGGCGTTTTTCCTCCCCGGAGCGGTTGACCGCGAGGATGGTCAGAGGGCCATCCGGGCTTGTGGCCGCGTAGAGGCCCACGTCTGGGTCGCCGGACGAGGCGTACACCAGCTGGTTGCCGAAGCGCCTGTACAGCTGGTAGACGTGGTAGGTGGGTCGGGGACCGTAGCCCTCCAGCAGGCCGTAGCCGCCCTGCTCGTCCCGGGTGACCAGGATGAAGTAGGTGACCATGTCCACCCGGTTTTGGATCATCCGGCCCAGCACGTCGGTCCACCAGATGGCGTTGGCGAAGGAGTCCGGCGTGGCCTCGCCCTGGATGGCGTGGGTCCAGTCGGAGTTGATCTCGGTGACCGCGATGGGCAGGTCCTTGCCCACATGCTGGCGGATGGCCCGGCGCAGGTTGGGGATGATGCGGTCCCATTCCGGGGGATTCCCCAGGAGCTCCTCCACGGTGGTGGGCTGGCCGGGCTGCCTGGGAAAGGGGTAGCGGTGAATGGCGACGATATCCACCTGGTCGCCGTTGGCCTTGAGGAACTCGGTCATCCAGTCTCGGCCCTGGCTGTCCTTGGGATCCGTGGCCGGGTTGCCGGTGTACTGGTGGATCTCGGGCCCCAGGATGCGGATGGTCGGGTCCACGCCGCGCATGGCCTGGGCGAACCTGGGCCATTGCTCGTTGTAGTAGGCGGTGTCCCAGGCCTCCCAGCCCTTCTTGCCCTGGTACAGGCTGGGCTCGTTGCCGATGCCCCAGAAGCGGATGTGGTAGCCCTTTTCCACGTTGGCGTAGCGGACCAGGGCCGCGGCCTGCTCCGGCGAGCTGTCCGGCAGGCGCACGTTGATGTAGGGCTCTGCGCCCAGCTTCCGGGCCAGGGCGACGAAGGTGTCCAACTGGTACGGCTGGATGTCGTTCTTGTCGCCCCACTCGCCCCCGGGCCAGCGCAGGACGGTCAGGCCCATCTCCTCTGCCAGGGGAAGGGTCTCCGGCCGCAAGGAGACCCAGGGCCCGTAGTTGGCCCCGTACACCAGGGGGCTGATCTCCCCCAACGCCTGGTCTGGATCCACGAAGAGGACACCGGGAACGGGCGTAGGGCGTGGGGTGAAGGTGGGCAGGGGGGCTGGCTGCCTGGGCGAAGCTGGCGCCTGGGGTTCGAGCCCGCTACCGGCACAGGCGGCCAGCCCGAAGGCCAGAGCGAGCAGGGCCAGTCGGAGGATCCTGCTCACGGCCCGGCCCGGCTTCCGAATCCGCACGAGGTGTTCGTGCGGCGCATGCGCGCCTTCCGCGCCACATTCCCTGGACATCCCCTACTTCTCCACTCCGGTGATCACCACACCCTGGATGAACCAGCGCTGGGCCAGGAAGAAGATCAGGACCGGCAGGATCAGGGCCATCATGGCTGCCGCCTGGATCAGCGGCGGGCGAGAGCCCCAGATGCCGTTGAAGAAGGAGAGGGCCACGGCGATGGGCTGCAGGTCGGGCTTGCTGGAGAGGTAGATCAACGGGCCGAAGTAGTCGTTCCAGGCCCAGACCAGGTGGAACAGGGCCACGGCGATGACCACCGGCCAGGAGAGGGGCAGGATGATGGACCAGAGGACGCGCAAGGGGCCGGCGCCGTCGATCCGGGCGGCGTCGTCCAGGTCGAAGGGGATGGTCAGGAAGTATTGGCGCAGCAGGAAGACGTTGTAGGCGTTGGAGAAAAAGTGGGGGACCAGGAGCGGCAGCCAGGTGCCCACCCAGCCGATCTTCACGAAGAAGGTGTACAGGGGCACGATGGTCACCGCGCCGGGCAGGAAGATGGTGGAGATGAGGGCAATGAAGAGCACATCCCGGCCGGGGAAGCGGAAGCGGGCGAAGCCATAGGCCACCAGCACCGAGGAGATCAGGGTGCCGATGATGCCGATGAAGGCGATCATCGCGGTGTTGAAGAAGAGCCGGGGGAAATTGATCTTCTCCCAGGCCTCGACGTAGTTGCTCCAGGTGGGCGCGAAGTGCCAGACCCGATCCAGCTGGCGCCAGGAACCCTCCCATTCGATGGGGCCGGCGTCTGGGTTGCTGGGGTCGATGAAGAGGCTGGATTTGCGGCCCTTTTTGTACAGGGCCAAGTGCCTGACCGTGCCATCCTGGAAGGGCACCTTGTAGACGTCCAGAGTCTTGCCCTCGTATTCGAAGGCCTGGGGCTCCGCGGGCCAGGCCGGTGAATTCAGCGCGCTCATCTGGGTCTGGGTGCTGAGGGAGATGAAGACCATCTGCAGGAAGGGCGCCAGGAAGCCTGCCAGGATCAGCGTCGTCAACAGGGTGACGACCAGGGCCCGGACCGTGAACCCCCAGTTGATCCGTCTGTTCACGCCGACGATCGAGTTGCCAGCCATGTTTCCTCTCCTTAGGAACGAGCCTCAGCCGCGTAGTAGACCCAGTATTTCGCCGACCAGAAGAGGCCGAGGGTCACCACCATGATGACCAGGAACAGGAACCAGGCCATGGTGGCGCCATAGGCCATGTTCTGGAAGGTGAAGAAGGTCTTGTACAGATACAGATTGTAGAACATGGTCGAGCCAGCCGGGGCTCCCGTGCCCTGATTCAACACCAGGGGCACGGTGAAATACTGGAACAGCCCCACCACGGTCAGGAGCAGGTTGTAGAAGATCACCGGCGAGATCATGGGGATGGTCACGTTCCACAGGGAGCGCCACCAGCCCGCGCCGTCGATCTTGGCCGCCTCGTAGAGCTCGGTGGGCACCCCCTGCAGGGCCGCCAGGTTGATGAGCATGGCGTTGCCGATGCCCCACAGCCCCAGGATGACTAGGGCCGGATAGACCCAGCGGGTGTCGTTCAGCCAGTTCGGGGGATTGGAAACGCCGATGGCCCGCAGCCCTTCGTTGATCCACCCGGTGCTGGGGTTGAGCATGGCCCCCCAGATGAAAATGGCCGCCACAAACGGGATCACGTAGGGGAAATAGAACAGCGTGCGGAAGAACATCTTGCCGTACAGGTAGGCGGAGTTCATCAGCAGGGCCAGGAAGATGGGCAGGATCATGCCCACGGGCAGCGCAATGATCCCGAACTTCACCGTCACCAGCAGGGAGTGCCAGATCTGCCGATCCCGCAGGAGCAGGGCGTAGTTCTGCAGCCCCACATAGTTCACCACGTCGCTGTCCAGGCGTAGATCCGTCACACTGAAGACGATGGAGGCGAGCATGGGGAGCAGGGTGAACACCGTGAACCCGATGAGCCAGGGCGAGATGAAGAGCAGCCCGAAGAGGGCCTCGCGCCTGGCGTTCTTGCTCATCCCTCGGAATCCAAACTTCTTCTTGGCGATCTTGGCGGTGCGCAGGTGATC
>WGCB01000222.1 GCA_015494005.1 Caldilineaceae bacterium | reverse complement strand
GCCGGAGGAGTTTGCGGCCAACCCGGACCTGCTCATCGGGGCCCAGCCGGGGACCACGGGCTTCTACACGGCGGTGTACGAGATCCTGGACGGGGACGAGGGCAACCCGCGCATCAAGCTGTTCGAGAGTTTCGGTGCGGCGGTGCAGGCCCTCATCGCCGGGGACGTGGACATGGTGCTGGTGGATGCGGCCAGCGGGCGGGGCTACATCGGGGCCAACCCGGACGCCCTGAAGATCGTGGGGGACCCCCTGGCCACGGAGGATTTCGGCTTCATTTTCACCCCCGGCTCGGACCTGGTGGAGCCCTTCAACGCCGCCATCGACACCATCCTCCAGGACGGCTACGCGGAGTATCTGAACACCAAGTGGTTCTTCCTCTACAGCCCGAACTAAGAAATGGAAGATGGGAGACGGAAGATAGGGGATGGGCGACCGGAGAAGCTGGCGATCTTCGGCCGCCCATCTCCAGCCTCCGTCAGCCCTGTTGAAACCGACAGCCCTTCGATCCGGTGACAGTCGCCTTCCCGCGCGGCTGTCACCACTCGTTTGACCAGTTCCCGCCCTCGCGGAAAGGTACCCATGAGCACCCAAGCTGCCGTCTCTCCCCGTCACCGCCCCAGCCAGTTCCTGGCCCGGCTCCCCTACTGGCTGTTGACCGCCATCCTCCTGGGGCTGATCCTCCTCTGGAACATCCTCACCGACGCGGACTACAACGTGATCTTCAACGCGGTGGTGAAGGGCGTGCGCATCACCATCACCGTCTCCCTCGTCGCCTACGCCGGGGCCCTGGTCCTGGGGCTGATCCTGGGGCTGGCCCGCCTCTCCACCAAGCGGGTGATCCTGGAGGCCGCCTCCTTCTACGTGGAGATCGTGCGGGGCGTGCCCATGCTGGTGATCCTCTACTACATCGCCTTTGTGGGCGCGCCGGGCCTGGTGGATCTGATCAACTGGCTGGGCCACTGGATCAACAGCCTGGGGCTGGAGCTCCTGGGCGCTCCTCTGGTGGACTTCTCCGTGCGCAACATGGACTTCACCGCCCGGGCGGTGCTGGCCCTGGTCATCGGCTACAGCGCCTTCATCAGCGAGATCTTCCGGGCTGGCATCGAGAGCATCGACCCAGGCCAGATGGAGGCGGCCCGCAGCCAGGGGATGACCCACTGGCAGGCCATGCGCTACGTGATCCTGCCCCAGGCCATCCGCCGGGTGCTGCCGCCCCTGGGCAACGACTTCATCGCCATGCTCAAGGACTCGGCCCTGGTCTCGGTGCTGGGCGTCCAGGACATCACCCAGATGGGCAAGGTCTACGCGGCCAGCACCTTCCGCTTCTTCGAGACCTACAACGTGGTGGCCTTTCTCTACCTGGTGATGACCATCGCCCTCTCTCTGCTGGTGCGGGCCATGGAACGGAGGATGCCCAGTGGCTACCAACGCTGATCGCCCGGTCTCCCCTGGCCAGGAGGGCATCATCGTCCTGCGGGGGGTGAGCAAGTACTTCGGGGAGCTGGCCGCGGTGAAGGACGCGAACCTGACCGTGCAGCCGGGCCAGGTCCTGGTGCTCATCGGCCCCAGCGGCAGCGGCAAGAGCACCCTCCTGCGCTGCATCAACCTGCTGGAAACGCCCAGCACAGGGGAGGTCTGGGTGGACGGCTACCCCATGACCGACCCGGCCACGGACATCAACCAGGTGCGGGCGGAGATCGGCATGGTCTTCCAGCAGTTCAACCTCTACCCCCACCTCTCCGTGCTGGAGAACGTGACCCTGGCCCAGCGGGTGGTGCGGAAGCGCAGCCGTGCGGAGGCCGAGGCCATCGCCATGTGCCAGCTGGAGAAGGTGGGCATCCCCGAGCAGGCCCACAAGATGCCCAGCCAGCTCTCCGGCGGTCAACAGCAGCGGGTGGCCATCGCCCGGGCCCTGGCCATGGACCCCAAGATCATGCTCTTCGACGAGCCCACCTCCGCGCTGGACCCGGAGATGATCGCCGAGGTCCTGGACGTGATGCTGGCCCTGGCCAGGGAGGGGATGACCATGGTGGTGGTCACCCATGAGATGGGCTTTGCCCGCAAGGCCGCGGACCAGGTGGTCTTCATGGACCACGGGCAGATCGTGGAGACGGGCCCGCCGGAGCAGATCTTCGACGCCCCCCAGCACGAGCGGACGAAGCGTTTCCTGAGCCAGATCTTGCGGGCGTGAGGGGAACTGGGTGCTCGGGCCATCGGGTGACCTTCGCATGGCCGGGAGCCCGGGTGGAGGGAAGCGCCCAATCATTCAAATGCTCAATCCAACGAGTCCGCCACCTGCCCTCGCAGCCAGGCCAGCCGCGCGGAGGCCTGCTCCCGGTCCGCGGCCAGGGCGTGGGCCGCGCCGAAGCCTTCCACCACGAAGCTGGCGCTGACCGTGCCGTGGAGGGCCGCCTCCAGGGGATCCCCGGTGCGCAGCAGCCCGGCCAGGAAGCCCCCCGCGTAGGCATCCCCCGCGCCGGTGGGGTCCACAGCCTCCGTGGGGACGATGGGGATGTGCCGGAAGCGATCCGCCTCCCGGACGTAGAGGAGGGAGCCCTGGACGCCCAGCTTGATGGCCACCGTGGCCGGGCCGGCCTGGGCCAGCTGCCGGGCCGCCCAGGCCAGGTCCACGCCCTGGCCGAAGATCCGGGCCACGTCCACCGCGCTGGGGAGCA
Organism: Caldilineaceae bacterium; assembly: GCA_015494005.1. Taxonomy (GTDB): domain Bacteria; phylum Chloroflexota; class Anaerolineae; order Caldilineales; family Caldilineaceae; genus S144-5. Next base: position 63 of record WGCB01000222.1, on the reverse strand, counting down.
CCCCGGTGAAGGGGGCCAGCGGGGCCAGGGCCTCCTGGATGCGGTGTGGGGGCGTCTCGGGCG
>WGCB01000221.1 GCA_015494005.1 Caldilineaceae bacterium | reverse complement strand
GGTCAGGCCCAGGTCCTCCTCCGCGGCGGGGGGCAGGCGGCGGCGCTTGTGATAGAGCACCCGCGCTGGTGCGAAGCCCTGCAGGCGCCGGGCCAGCTCCGCGCCGATCTCCCCGAAGCCCAGGATACCCACGGTCTGGCCGTAGATGCCGCCGATGTTGGTGCGACCGGACCAGTTGTAGGCGAAGGTGTCCTCGTCCGTGCGCCGGGAGGGCTGGCCCCAATCCTGGGCGGCCAGGGCGATGGCCTGGACCTCGTTCAGGTGCTTGGCCAGGGCCAGCATCTGCATGACCATGTGCTCGGCCACCAGGATCACCGTGCGCACGGGCCAGGTGCAGACGGCCACCCCAGCCTCCCGGGCCGCCTCCAGGTCGATGTCGTAGGCCATGGAGCCCAGGCGCTGGATCAGCCGCAGCTTGGGCGCGGCCTGGATCAGCTCCCGGTCGATGACGCCGCTGCGCTCGGTGATGAGGAACTCTGCGTCGGCCAGCTGGGCCATGAGCTCCTCCCGGCTGGGGCGGCGCAGCATGGTGATGTCCAGGAAGTCCGGCGCGGCGGCCAGGGCGGCCTGCTGGTGCCGTTCCCCCCGGTCGGTGATGAAGACGGTCTTGTGCTTGCGGGTCATGATTCCTCCTGCTTCAGAATGGTGCGCGGATTGCCCAGATGCCACGGATAGAAGCGTGCAGGCCGTGGAACGCCCTCCGACTCACACGGCACCGTGCACAATCTCGGCCACGGAGCGGGTCATGGCCTGAGGGTCCTGGGCCTGGAAGATGTTGCGGCCGATGGCCACGCCGGCCGCGCCGGCGGCCACCGCCTCCTGGATGGTGGTGAGCATGGCCGCCTCGCTGCCCCGCTTGGCCCCGCCCAGGATGACCACCGGCACGTAGCAGGTGCGGGTCACGGCCTGGAAGTCCGGTGCGTAGGGGATCTTCACCAGGTCCGCGCCCAGCTCCGCGCCCACCCGGGCAGCCAGGGCGATGGCCTCGGTGGTGCGCATCTCCGGCGGGCTGTCGAAGCCGCCGGGCACCATCTCCGCCAGGACAGGCAGCCCCCAGGCGTGGGCCGCCTCCACCGTGTGGGCCAGCATGGCCAGGCTGCTCTCCTCCTTGTCCGAGCCAGGGAAGGCGCTGACGGCCACCGCGTCCGCGCCCAGGCGCAGGGCAGACTCCACCTGGTAGAAGAGCGCGCCGGGTCCACTGCCCGGCCCCAGGCGGGTGGCGCCCCCGTCCATGCGCAGGATCAAGCCCACCGGGGCCAGCTCCTGGGCGAAACGCCGGGCCACGCCGTAGGAGGTGAGGACCGCGTCCGCGCCCCCGGCCACGATCCGGGCGATGGTGACGGCGGGATCCTCCAGGCCGGGGCAGGGCCCGTCGATGAGGCCGTGGTCCAGGGCGACGATGAGGGCCCGGCCGTCCGGGCGGAAGATGTGATGGAGACGGCGAGTAGTGGGCACAAGGCTTCCTTTCAGAAAGTTGGGGTCAGGAAATCGGAACGTTCAGGACGAAATCGACCAGGCGGAACGAATCATGCATAACAAATCAGGCGCAGAGGGACCGGCGACGCCTGCTCGTTATTTCTTCACTGCCTCCACTGCTGCCACTTCTTCCACGAAGACCACCCGGCCGTCCCGCCGGGCGCCGGCCTCCCGGGTGACACCCCCGTGCTTTCGGATGACGGCCACCAGCGCGTCCCGCAGGAAGATGCTGGTGTCCCGGTGGGGCCAGCGGCGGATGTCCACCAGGTAGAGGCCCAGCTGCTCCTGGGCGTAGCGCTCCCACTCCCGGGCCGGCTGGCGAACGAAGCTGCTGCAGGCCACGGTGAAGGTGCGCCCCAGGTGCTCGTCGATAGGACGGCCCTCCACAGTGATGTCCACGGCCCGGGCCTCCGCCCGCTTTTTCCCCAGGAGCACCCGGTAGCGGACCTGGCGGCTGAAGTGGAGGAAGCCCCGTTCCGTGTGAGGCTCTCCTGGCCGATCCGTGCGCAGGGCGTTGTCCTGGATCAGGGCCTTGAGCTCCGCGCCGGTGATCTGCATGAGGCGGATGGTGTCCGCGAAGGGCATGACGTTGAACCAGTCGCCGAAGACCAGCTCCCCGCCCACGGGCAGCCCACAGCGCACCGTGGACTGGTCCACCACCGCCAGGTCCACGGTCAGCTCCTGGGAGCGGCAGTAGGCCACCAGGCTGTCGGCGAGGAAGTTGGCCATGGCCGACTCCCCCGCGGCGAAGGTGTTGCGCACGGCGAAGGTGCTCAGGTCCGGCTCGTCCGCCACCCGGCCCAGGGGGCGGGCGAAGAGCAGGTGGGCCTTGCGCACCAGAGGCTGCACGGTGTCCCGCTCGAACTCCTGGTCCTCGGGCAGGCTGGCGGTGGAGGTCAGCCGGGCGTTGGTGACCGCAGCGCCCCGGCACACAGTGATGTCCACCTCCCCCAGGAAGCGACCCAAGGTGCCGGCCTGGACGATGGGGATGCCGTTGACGATGTTGCGCACGCTCAGCCCCTGCTCGTTGAGCACGTGATGGGTGTGGCCGCCCACGATGAGGTGGAGGGCGCCCGGGGGCAGGTTGCGAGCCAGCTCCACATCCCCCATGCCCTGGACCGTGGCCGTGGTGGCGCTGGTGCTGTAGCCCAGGTGGCTGAGCAGGATAACCACATCGCACATGGCGCGCAGGGCCGGCAGCAGGTTCTGCAGGGTCTGCAGGGGGTCCGCCACCGTCCACCGGCTCTCGGGCAGGGGATGCAGCTGGCCGGGCGTGGTCAACCCGATGACGCCTACCCGCACGCCCTTCACCACGAAGATGGCCGCCGGGTAGATGAGGTCCGCCAAATAGGGGCAGCCCACCAGGTTGGCCGAGAGCAGGGGGAAGGTGGCGTCCGTGCGGATGGCGTGGGCCAGGAGCCGGGTGCCCATGTCCAGGTCGTGGTTGCCCAGGGCCGCGGCATCGAAACCGGCCGCGGAGTAGACCCGATAGCCGGCGTGGACCTGGTAGCTCTCCGGGTCCTCGCCCAGGAGCTCGTCGAAGACCGCGCCCACCAGGTCATCCCCGGCGGAGAAGGCCAGCACCCCGGCGTCGGGGTCTCCCCGGACCCGTCGACGCAGCTCCCGCAGGCGCCAGACGATGCGGGAGAAGACGGGCCGGTCCCCGTAGGGGGTGAAGCGGGTGATGTGACCGTGCAGATCGTTGATGTGAAGGATCTTCAGGTGGAAGCTCTGCTCAGCCCCCAGCAGGCGGCGGTGAGGCAGCTTCACGCCTGGATCGGGGATGATGTCCCACACCGGCCCCGCGGTGGCATCCCCGGCCAGCAGGAACAACAGGGTTTCGTCCCCACCGTTGGGGTTGGCTCTTCCTCGGATCAGGCGCAACTGACCCGGCGTTGGTGGCTGCGATGATTGGGTCATAGGGTTTGGGGGGTTGATCTAGGTCATGTCAAGGCACGGGTGAGATTGGGCGATTGGATGATTCGCTGATTGGTTGATCCGATGCGTGCGAGACCGGAGGTCGAGAAAGGTCTCAGCGTGGGCCTGCTCCTGGTCTCCTGGCTCCGCGTCTGTTTGCCCCCGTCTCACGAGATCCGGGCCAGCATCTCCCGGGTGATGGGATTCAGAGGCGGCTCCCCGGCGAAGAAGCGGCGCAGCTCCTCCACGGCCATCTGCCCCATGCGGCCGCAATCGGCGATGCAGCCGGCCAGGTGGGGGGTGACCACCACGTTCTCCAACCGGCGCAGGGGACTGTCCGGGGCTGGGGGCTCCGGGTCCGTGACGTCCAGGAAGGCGAAGAGGCGTCCCTTGCTCAGCTCCTCGATGAGCGCGGCCTCGTCGATGAGGGAGCCCCGGGCCGTGTTGACGATCAGGGCGTCGTCCTTCATGGCCTGGAGACGTTCCCGGTTGATCATGTGGTGGGTGTCCGGGTGGGCCGGGGCGTGGAGGGAGATGACGTCCGCCTGGCGCACCAGCTCGTCCAGCTCTGCCTTCTCCGCGCCCAGCTCCCGGGCTTCCTCTGGGGAGACGAAGGGATCGTAGAGGAGGATCCGGGCCTGGAACGGGCGGAGCAGGCGCAGGACATGACGGCCCACGTTGCCCGCGCCCACGATGCCCACGGTGGAGTCGTGCAGCTCCCGTGCGGGCCAGTAGGGGCTCTCCCGCCAGCCCCCTTCCCGGACGTGCTGGGCCAGGGGCCAGATGCGTTTCCGGCCCACGATCATCAGGCCCAGGGTGGTCTCGGCCACATCCTTGGCCAGGGCCGGCGCGGCGCTGGTCACCAACATGCCCCGCTCCCAGACCGCGTCGGAGATGAAGCGCTTGACGCTGCCGCCCATGTGGGCCATGGCCTTCAGCCGGGGAGCGGCGGCCAGCACCTCCGCGTCCAGGCGGGCCACCTCCCAGCTGGTGATGCAGGCGTCCGCGGGGGGCAGCAGGGCGATGAGATCCGCCTTGGTGGCCGGCTCGTCACCGGGGTGGTGGATCACCTCCGCGAAGGCATGGAGCGCGTCCCAGGCGGCCTGGTTGAACATGCGCGGGTAGTGCTTCTGGCCGATGGTGATGGCGACCACGGGGCGGGAGGTTGAGTCATCGGGTGATTGGGTCATTGATCAGGCGTTAGGTCAAAGATCGAAGATTGAAGATCGAAGACTAAAGATTAAAGATTGAAGATTGGGAGATCTGGGAGTGGGCGGCCACAGCTCCCGCTCCTCGCTCATCCCTTCACCGCGCCCCGGGTGATCCCCTCCACAAACTGTTTCTGGGTGAAGATGAAGAGCACCAGGATGGGTGCGATGACGAAGATGGTGCCGGCCATGAGCAGGTTCCAACGGTTGCCCCCTTCCTGGGTCTCCTTCAGGTAGGCCAGGCCGATGGGCAGGGTGCGCATGGCCACCTTGTTGGTGACGATCAGGGGCCACAGGTAGTCGTTCCAGCGCCCCACGAAGGAGACCAGGGCCACCGCCGCCAGCAGGGGACGGCTCATGGGGGCCACCACCCGCAGCAGGATCTGGGTGTGGGTGGCGCCGTCCACCGTGGCCGCGTCCAGGAGGTCCTTGGGCAGGGTGCGGAACTGCTGGTGCAGTACGAAGACCGGGAAGGCGTGGGCCGCGGGCGGGATGATCAGGGCCCAGTAGGTGTTGATCCAGTGCAGCTCTTTGAGGAGCAGGTAGTTGGGCACCAGCTTCATCTCCACCGGGATCATCATGGTGGCCAGGACCAGCAAGAAGAGCACGTTCTTGGCCGGGAAACGAATGAAGACGAAGGCGTAGGCCATGAAGAGGGCGAAGAGCACCTGGAGCACGGTGCTGGCCACCCCGGTGACCACACTGTTGATGTAGAAGCGGTCGAAGGGGGCCGCGTGCCAGGCCTCCACAAAGTTTTCCCAGCGCAGCTCACTGGGCAGCCAGTGGGGCGGGTAGATGACCACCTCCTGGATGGGCTTCAGAGATGTGGTGGCCATCCAGAAAAAGGGCAGGCCCAGGATCACCACGGCCACGCCCAGGATCAGGTAGGTGACGGCGTTCTGGGAATAGTGGCGCCAGAGATGACGACGGCGGGCCTGCTGGGCGCTCACTCCTGGGGCGGTGACGGCCATGCGGGTCTCACTCTCCATACTGCACCCACTTCTCCGAGACCCTCAGCTGGAACAGGGTGATGGCGATGATGGCGACGAAGAAGAACATGGCGAAAGCCGAAGCGTAGCCAGCCCGGAAGTTGCGGAAAGCCAGCTGGTAGAGGTGATAGACGTAGGTGGCTGAGGAGGGATAGACTGGTCCACCTTCCGTCATCACAGCCACCACGTCGAAGGCCTTCATGGCCTGGATCAGGCCGCTGACCATGAGGAAGAACATGACCGGCGTCATCATGGGTACGGTGATGTGGCGAAAGAGGTGCCAGTTGGAGGCCCCGTCCACCTGGGCGGCCTCGTAGAGATCCTTGTTGATGTTCTGCAGCCCGGCCAGGAAGAAAACCGAGGAGAAGCCGATCTCCTTCCAGATGCCCACGATGATGATGGCCCAGAGCGCCAGGGTGCTGCTGGCCAGCCAGCGCACCCCCTGCACGCCCAGGGCGTTGTAGATGTGGCTCAGGGGGCCCAGGTTCGGGTCCAGGATGAGCACCCAGACCAGGGCCGCGGCCGCGGTGGTGGTGATGTGGGGCGTGAAGGAGACGGTGCGGAAGAAGGGCTGGCCCCGCACCTTCCGATTCAGGAGCAAGGCCAGGAGGAAGGCCAAGCCCTGGGCGATCAACACCACGCTGAAGGTGTAGGTGAAGGTGTTGCC
>WGCB01000220.1 GCA_015494005.1 Caldilineaceae bacterium | reverse complement strand
GGGCCACCCCGTCCTCCAGAGCCAGGAGCCCCTCCCGCAGCAGGGCCTGGGAGGGCAGGACCCCCTGGCGCCACCAGGCCTCCAGGGCCCGGGCCAGCTCCAGCTGGATGGGATGGGGAGGCGGGGTCGGCTCTCCGCTCCAGGATCCGGAGGGGGACTCGACCACGCCGTGAAGCACTCGGCGCCGGGAAGGTCCAGTGGTCGATTGGTCGGGTGTGGGACGTCCATGCGGGAAAGACATGCCGCTATTCTACCACAAAAGAGAGGACAGGAAAGCCTGGAGACAGCCCGTTTTTCGGCCGCCACGGGCCTTGACCTCGGGCCAGGGGCCGTGCTATCATGGGGCCATGGTTCAGACAGTCCGTCACAGCAACGTGGTCACCTACACCTACTCGTATCTGGGGGGCGCAGGGCGCCCCAGAACGGCTTGTGCGCGACGTCTGACCGAATAGCAATCCGCTTCAGAAAGCAAGCTTGACCGGAACGCGTGGCGCATGTCACGCGTTTTTTTCGTGGCAAGGCCCCAGAGTGGCCGTCCAGAGCCGGGCCGGTGAGAAGAAGCCGGCAAAGCTCCTGGACTGAACTTTTGAACTATCCCAGACAGACACCAGACCAGACACGAGACAGGTGAAAGCGATGACACCCGACAAGACGCCACAACGAACCGCCAGGGCTCCCCGGACCGACTTCGCCTCCCAGGCCCCTAGCGTGATAGAGCCCCCCGCCCGCACCTTCCCGCCGGTGGAGGAGCAGATGCGGATCCTCATGCGGGGCGTGGACTTCGGGGACGAGCAGACCCGGGTCAACATGGAGAAGGAGCTGCGCCAACGGCTGGAGCGCAGCCGCCAGACAGGCAAACCTTTGCGGGTCTACTGCGGCTTCGACCCCACGTCCACGGACCTGCACCTGGGCCACACCGTGCCCATGCGCAAGCTGCGGCAGTTCCAGGAGCTGGGCCACGAGGTGGTCTTCCTCATTGGCACCTTCACGGGAACCATCGGCGATCCCAGCGACAAGGAGGCGGCCCGGCGCCAGCAGACCCTGGAGGAGGCCCTGGAGAAGGCGGAGAGCTTCAAGGAGCAGGCCTGGAAGATCCTGGATCCGGAGAAGACTGTCGTCAAGTACAACCACGAATGGCTGGCCAAGCTCACCTTCCCGGACGTGATCCACCTGGCCAGCCTCTTCACCGTGCAGCAGTTCCTGGCCCGGGAGAACTTCACCCTGCGCTACGAGAAGGGGGATCCCATCTGGCTGCACGAGTTCTTCTACGCCCTGATGCAAGGGTACGACGCGGTGGCCCTGCGCACGGACGTGCAGATCGGCGGCACGGACCAGCTCTTCAACCTGATGGCCGGCCGCAAGATCATGGAAGCCTTCGGCCTGCCGCCCCAGACGGTCCTCACCTTCCCCATCCTGGTGGGGACGGATGGGGTGCTGCGCATGAGCAAGTCCACGGGCAACTACATCGGCATCAACGAGTCGCCCGGGGTGATCTACACCAAGGTACTGAACCTGCCGGACACGGTGATCCGCAACTACGCGGAGCTGGTCACCCGCTGGAGCCAGGAGGAGATCGACGCCATGATGGCCGCCCTGGAGCGAGGTGAGCTCAGCCCTCAGGAGGCCAAGCATCGCCTGGCCTGGGAGATCGTGAGCATCTTCTACGGGGACGAGGCCGCGGACCGGGCCGCGGAAGACGCGCGCCGCATGCACCAGGGCGCGGCCCCCAGCGATGCCCCCATCTTCGCCCTGGCCGAGGAGATGCCCATCCTGGAGCTGCTCCACAAGGCCCGGCTGGTGAGCAGCAAGAGCGAAGGGCGGCGGCTGATCCAGCAAGGGGGCGTGCGCCTGGACGGCCAGCGGGTCACAGACGTGGGTGCGGTGGTCCGGGTGGCCCCGGGCCAGGAGCGGGTGATCCAGGTGGGGAAACGAAAATTCTTGCGGGTTGTGCCGGCTGCCTGAACGAGGGGACGAACCGACTCCCTGCCCGGTGCCAGACCAGACGTCCAGGACAGAGCCAGGGGACGCGGGCTGTTTTTTCCCGTCCCCTGGCTTCGTTCTATCCCAGCCTCCCCACCTGTGATTCCCCAAGAAAAAAGCCGCCCGTCTGCAATGCTGGGCGGCTGCTGGGACAATTTTGGGCAAAAGAAAGAGGGGCTGGATATCACGCTTCCCCCGATAGTGGCTTCCAACCACAACGTAATATCTCAACCCCTCTTGGCAAGTAGGATATCACACTATTCAGCCCTTGTAAACCCTCAATTTCGAAAAAATCCGGGCCAATTTGGAGGATTTCAGCGTCACGCCTTACACCAGTTTAACACTGCCTGCAAAAAACCTGTAAACCTTTTCAATTTCCGGGGTTCATGCTACACTAGAACCCCCCGGATTTCCCCTGATCGATGGATCTGGACGCTGGGCCGCATTGGTGTCCGCGCACGGACGCCAAACTCCAGGCGATCACTTTCCACCAAAGACTTTCCAAGCGAACTTCCAGAAGGAGGAGACCATCATGGGACTTTTCTCGGGCAAGAAGGGCCTGATCTTCGGCGTGGCCAACAAGAACTCCATCGCCTGGGGGATCGCCCAGGCCCTGCACCAGGAAGGGGCAGAGCTGGGGTTCAGCTACGCCGGCCAGGTGTTGAAGAAGCGGGTGGAGCCCCTGGCCGCCAGCATCGGCAGCACCTTTGTGGAAGAATGTGACGTGACCGACGATCAGGCCATCGACCAGCTCTTCGAGAAGGTGGCCCAGCACTTCGGCGCCATCGACTTCCTGGTCCACTCCATCGCCTACGCCCCCCGGGAGGAACTGGGCGGCCGCTTCGTGGAGACCAGCCGGGAGGGCTTCCGCATCGCCCTGGATGTGAGCTGCTACAGCCTGGTGGCCCTGGCCAGGCGGGCCCGCCCCCTGATGCCCAACGGGGGCGCCATGATGGCCATGACCTACTACGGAGCGGAGAAGGTGACCCCCAACTACAATGTCATGGGGGTGGCCAAGGCGGCCCTGGAAGCCACGGTGCGCTACCTGGCCTGGGACCTGGGCCAGGACCAGATCCGGGTCAACGCCGTCAGCGCGGGGCCCATCAAGACCCTGGCCGCGGCCGGGGTGAGCGGCTTCCGCAAGAGCCTGAACTACGTGGGCGCGGTGGCCCCCATGGGCAACGTCACCCAGGAGGATGTGGGCAACGCGGCCAAGTTCCTGCTCAGCGACTGGGCCCGGAAGATCACCGGCGAGGTCCTCTACGTGGACGGGGGCTACAACATCATGGGCGCGCCGGATCCCAGCGTGATGGACGTCTGATCCGGCCTCACCAGCCACCCGGACTCTCCCAGGGCGCGGCCTAGCCGTGCCCTTTTCCTTTTGCCCGCCCCAGTGTATCCAATCGTAGCGCGGCTGCATCTAATCCAGGAGTCCGCCGTTCCCGCCGCCCACAGCCCGGGAGCGGCCTGTTTCTGGAACAACCACCAATCCACGATCCCCGGAGGCAACCATGAAGATCGCACTGGTCTCAGACGCGGTTTCGACCGACGATGCCCAGATCTCCCGCCACTTTGGCCGGGCTCCCTACTACGTGGTCATCACCCTGGAAGAGGGCCGAGAAGCGGCCCGGGAGATCCGAGAGAAGCCCACCTACAGCCACGGTCACGGCCACCACGAGGAGCGCAGCCACGACGACATCCACCAGGCCATGCTGGCCCCCATCCAGGACTGCGATGTGCTCATCGCCGGGGG
>WGCB01000219.1 GCA_015494005.1 Caldilineaceae bacterium | reverse complement strand
TGCCGGTTTCGCCGTCTGGGCGTATACTCTGCCTGTTCCGTCCCTGGCCGAGGCTGGCTGGCTCGATGCCAGCTTCATCCAGGTTGGGCCCTGGGGCCTGGCCTGGCTCAAGCCCTACGCCCTCTTCGGCCTCCAGGGGCTGGATCCCATCACCCATTCCCTCTTCTGGAGTATGCTGGTGAACCTGGGTGGCTACGTGGCCGTCTCGTCTCTAAGCCATCAGAGCATCCTCGAGCATCGCCAGGCCTCCCTCTTCGTGGACGTCTTCCGCCGGGTGGGCTCGGAGACGCCGGTGCAGCTGTGGCGGGGCGGGGGCTCCTTCCTGGACCTGCAGACCCTTCTGGAGCGATTTGTGGGGAAACGCCGGGCGCGAAGGGCCCTGGAACGCTACGCCCGGGAGCAGGGGCTGGCCTCCACCCAGGAGCTGGAGGCAGACCCAGAGCTGGTAGAGTTCGTGGAGAAGCTCCTGGCCGGAACCATCGGCGCAGCCTCGGCCCGGGTGGTCATCGCCTCCACCGTCACCGAGGAACCCCTGAGCAAGGAGGAGGTCATCCACATGCTGGACGAGACCTCCCAGGCCATCGCCTACAGCCGCCAGCTGGAGCAGAAATCCCAGGAGCTGGAGGCAGCCACCGCGGAGCTGCGGGCAGCCAACCTACGCCTGAAGGAACTGGACCGGCTCAAGGACGAGTTCATCTCCACGGTGACCCACGAGCTGCGCACGCCCCTCACCTCCATCCGGGCCATGGCGGAGATCCTCCAGGACAACCCCCGCCTGGAACCGAAGCAACGCCAGGCCTTCGTGAGCATCATCCAGAAGGAGAGCGAGCGCCTTTCCCGGCTCATCAGCCAGGTGCTGGACCTGGCCAAGATCGAGTCCGGGGCCTTCGAGTGGCACGCCAGGGAGGTGGCCCTGGACCAGGTGATCCAGGAGGCGGTGGCCGCGACGAGCCATCTGCTCCAGGAAAAGAACGTGCGCCTGGAGCTGGACCTGCCCGAGCAGGCGCCCCTTGTCCACGCGGACCCGGATCGGCTGGTCCAGGTGATGATCAACCTGCTCTCCAACGCAGCCAAGTTCACCCAGGACTGGCTCCAGGTGCGGCTGCGGGTGGCCCAGGATCGCCTGCAAGTGGACGTGCAGGACAACGGCCCAGGCATCCGTCCCGAGGACCAGGCCGTGATCTTCCAGAAGTTCCGCCAGGTGAGCCAGGGCGACCAGGGCCGCCCCCAGGGCACGGGCCTGGGCCTGCCCATCAGCCGCCACATTGTGGAGTGGTGCGGCGGCGAACTCTGGGTAGAGAGCCAGCCAGGCCAAGGGGCCACTTTCTCCTTCACCCTGCCCCTGACCAGCCCAGACCAGCCATCCCGGGCCCAGAGCGACGGGAGCCGGACAGCATCCCAAACCGATCCATCGACCCACACGGTGCCAGAGAGATGACCAGCAATAGCCAGCCCAAGACGACCCAGCCCAAACGGATCCTCATCGTGGACGACGAGCCCAACATCATCGTCTCCCTAGAATTTCTCATGCAGCAGGCCGGCTACCAGGTCCACGTGGCTCGAACCGGGGAGGAGGCTGTGGAGAAGATTGGCCAGATCGTGCCGGATCTGGTGCTGTTGGACGTGATGTTGCCGGATCTGGACGGCTTCGAGATCTGCCAGTGGGTGCGGGAGCATCCCGAATGGGACCCCATTCGGATCGTCATGCTCACGGCCAAGGGGCGAGACGTGGATGTGGCCAAGGGGCTGGCCGTGGGCGCGGACGCCTACATCACCAAACCCTTCTCCACCCGTAAGCTGGTGGCCGAGGTAGAGCGGATCCTGGCGGAGAAGGTCTGATTGGGTCAAAGCTGGCGGACGGCCCCCCTCGGCGGCCGTCCTTGGGTTCGGGGCAAGGCATGGCTCGTCGCACGTTCCTGTTTTTCCTCATCCTGGTAGGCATGCTGGGCCTGGTCACCGGCTTCGCCCTCCTCTGGCTGCTCCTGGCCTGGCTCTCCGGCGGCCCGGCTGGGGAAGCCGTGCATCGCCTGCTCCTGGAACCCAAGGCCCTGGCCGGGTTGATGGCCGCCCTGTTGCTCCTCCTGGCCCTGCTCCTGCGCCTGAGCCAGCGCCTGCAAGAGAACCTCTTCACCACCCACCGCCTGGCCGAGGAAATCCAGATCATCGCCACCTCTAACCCCGCCCACCGGTTGGAGATCGCCGGTCCGCCGGAGCTGTTGGCACTGGCCCAGGCGGTGAACAGCCTGGCCGACGACCTGCAGCAGGCCTTGGAGCGGGAGGAGCAGGCGGTCCAGCAGGCCCAGGCCCACCTGGAGGAGGAGAAAGAGCGGCTGGCCGCCCTCCTGACCGAGCTGAGCGAAGGCGTGGTGGTCTGCAACCTGGAAGGGCAGGTCCTCCTCTACAACCGACGGGCCAAGACCATCCTGGAAACCAGGCGGCCCGGGGAGGAAGACCAGGGCGGCTACCTGGGCCTGGGGCGCTCCATCTTCGGGCTCATTGAGCACAGCGCCATCACCCACGCCCTGGAGACGGTCCACGCCCAGGTGGAGAGGGGCCGGGCCCACCCGGTGATCACCTTCGTGGAGCAGACGCCCCAGGGCCGCTTCCTGCGGGTGCGCCTGGCGCCGGTCCTGGTGGAAGGGGCCATGCAGGGCTTCATCCTCACCCTGGAGGACATCACCTCCCAGCTGGAGAGCAGCAGCCGCCGGGATCGCCTGGTCCAGACCCTGAGTCAGGGCATTCGGGCCTCCCTGGCCAACATCCGGGCCGCCATCGAGGCCATCCAGAGCTATCCTGGGATGGAGCCCGCCCAGCAGGAACGCCTGCAGGGGATGATCCAGGAGGAGGCCCAGCAGCTGAGCCAGCTCCTGGACGAGACGGTGGCCGAGTACGCCCAAGTGATGAAGGCCCGCTGGCAGCGCAGTGAGATCCTGGCCGAGGATCTGCTGGCGGCCTTGGGGCGACAGCTGGAGCGGCAGCTGGGGGTGACGGTGGAAATGGGCG
>WGCB01000218.1 GCA_015494005.1 Caldilineaceae bacterium | reverse complement strand
TGGCCCGGGTCAGCTCAATGTCGTAACCGGCCTGGGTGCCGTCCCCGTCCATGGAGGTGAGGAGGATCTCCCCTGCGCCCAGGGCCTCCACCTGCTGGGCCCAGGCCACCGCGTCCAGGCCGGTGTTCACCCGGCCGCCGCTGACGTAGACATCCCAGCCCGGCCCGCGCTGGGTCCGGGCCTCGTCCTGGCGGCGGCGGGCGTCAATGGCCACCACGATGCACTGGCTGCCGAAGCGTCGGGCCCCCTCCTGGATCAGCGAGGGGTTGCGCACCGCGGCGCTGTTGATGCTCACCTTGTCCGCGCCGGCCAGGAGGATGGCCCGCATGTCCTCCACCGTGCGCAGGCCGCCCCCCACGGTGAAGGGGATGAAGACCGTGTCCGCGACCCGGCGCACCATCTCGGCCACGATGTCCCGGGCCTCGTGGGTGGCGGTGATGTCCAGGAAGACCAGCTCGTCCGCGCCTTCCCGGTCGTAGATCTGGGCCTGCTCCACCGGGTCGCCGGCATCCACCAGGTCCACGAAGTTGACGCCTTTGACTACCCGGCCGTCCTTCACGTCCAGGCAGGGGATGATGCGCTTGGCTAACATGGGTCAAGGGATTGGGTGATTGATGGGTTGAACGATCGGTGGATTGGGTTCAGGAAGCATCCTGCCATCCTGTCATCCTCCTCCCAGGGCCTGCCGAGCCATCTCCAGGGCGGGCAGCTGCTCCGGAGAGGTGTCGGCCAGGAGCTCCTGGGCCTGGTCCAGGGTGGCCCAGCGGTAGTCGCAGAGGTCGTCCTGGCCCAGGCAGACCTGCCCGGGTTCCACCTCGGCCAGGAAGTAGACCACGGTGCGCTCCACCTCGTAGCAGCGGATCCGGGCCACGTAGCGCAGGGTGCAGTGGATGTCCTGGTGCAGCTGGCGGATGGGCAGGCAGGTCTCCTCCTGGAACTCCCGCAGGGCGCACTCCAGGTCCGTCTCCCCTTGCTCCACGCCGCCTCGGGGGAACTGCCACTGCTCGAAGAAGCTGTTCCAGAGCAGGAGCAGCCGGGGCTCTCCTTCGGCCCGATGGTAAGGCACGAGTCCGGCGCTGCGGCGGGCCAGGGGTTGGCGGGCGATCTGGATGGCCTGGGCCAGGTCCAGGCGGCCGGTGTAGAGGGCCTGGCCGGTGATGGCCCCCTCGATGTTGTAGTGCTCGTGCTCCTTCAGGCGGCGGATGTCCTCCAGATCCGCCACGCCCCCGCTGGCGATGACCAGCAGCCCGGTGATGTCCCCCAGGGCCGCGGTGGCCTCCACGTTCACCCCGCTGAGCATGCCGTCCCGGCGGATGTCGGTGTAGACCACCCGCTTCACGCCCAGGGCCGCCATGCGATGGCCCAGCTCCACCGCGTCCAGCTGGCTGGCCTCCTGCCAGCCGTGGATGGCCACCTGCCCGTCCCGAGCGTCGATGCCCACCACGATGCGCTCCGCCCCCCAGCGCTGGATGGCCTGGCGCACCAGCTCCGGGCGTTTCACCGCCACCGTGCCCAGGACCACTCGATCCGCGCCCAGGTCCAGGGCCAGCTGGATGTCCTCCAGGCTGCGCAGGCCGCCGCCGAACTGGATGGGCACGTCCACGGCCCGGCGGATGGCCCGCAGGCGGCGCAGGTTCACCGGCAGAGTGTCCACGGGCAGGGGATCGTCCAGGGAGGAGAGGCGGCGCACGATGGGCGGGCGGGCGATCCCCGCTGCGCTGGTGGAGAAGGCGCCGTCCAGGTTCACCACGTGGAGCCACTCCGCGCCCTGGGCCACCCAGTGCCGGGCCATGGAGACCGGGTCCTGGCTGTAGACGGTCTCGGCGTCGGGATCGCCCTGGCGCAGGCGCACGCAGCGGCCCTGGCGCAGGTCAATGGCAGGGTAGATGATCATGGGCATTCATGGGCGTAGGAACCGGAAAAATGGAGGGGAATGGGCATGGCCAGACGGGCGCCGATCACAGGCTTCACAGCTCAGGCTACAACTGTACCACGAGGGTGTCGTAGGCGAAGGTAACGTTCCATCCACGTTCCCGCTGCAACTGGTCCGCCACCTGGACCAGATCGAAGGGGGAGAGGCCCGGCGGCTCCTCGATGTGGGCCATGACCAGCCGCTTGGGAGCCAGCTTGGCCACCATCTCCAGGGTCTGGCGGAAGGTGGCCTCGGTCTGGAGCACCGGGTGCTCGGGGTGGATGATGCGCGCTCCGGTCAGGGGATGGAACTCGTAGACCCCGGTGGGCAGGACAGCCAGGTCCACGCCGGTGAACTCGTCCGGGGGCACCCAGCCCACCAGCTCGTCCATGGCGATGAGCACTCGCCGGTCCCCGTCCATCTCCTGGAAAAGGAAGGCGTAGACGTAGGCCTCGGCCACGGGATGGGCGGTGATGCGCCAGCCGCCCAGCTCCAGGGGCTCGTCCATGATCCGCACCTCCACCACGCCTTTCTCCTGGAGGTAGGCGAACTGCTCGGCCAGGCCCAGCCACTCCTGGAAGTCCTGGGCCACCTGGGGCGGCAGGTAGATGGGGGTGCAGATGTGGTTGTGGGGCCAGTGGTGCCAGTCCCAGTTGCGGGTCTCCCACATGCGGCGGCCGGCGGTGTGATCCGGGTGCCAGTGGCTGTAGAGGCCGGCCGCGATGTGCTGGATCCCGGCCCGATCCACCTGGAGGGCGCTCTCCTCCGGCGTGTCGATGAGCACGTCCGGGCCGTGGACGAAGACGCTGGGCCCGGTCCGCTCCCAGGGGATGCCCACTCGCCGGGCGGTGACACAGAGATGGCACTGGCAGCCGGGTCGGGGGGTGCGGATGGCCCCGGCTGTGCCCAGGAACTCGATGGAAAGGGATGCCATGGTCATCCTCGTCTCGTGTTGGGGACCCCGGCCACCGGCCGGAAGTCCATTTCCAGAACACCGTGCTCCAGGTCCACCCGGGCCACGCTGGCGAAGGCCAGATGCTGCCAATCCTCCATGCGGACTCGCGCCTGCCCCAGGAGATGGGCCCGGTAGAGGCTCAAGGTCAGGCCATGTCCCACCAGGGCCAGGGTCTGGCCAGGGAAGCGCTGCCGGGCGTCCGCGACGCCGTCCAGGAAGCGAGCCAGGGCCTGTGCAGCTGGCTCCCAGCCCCCTGCGCTCTGGCTGGGATGGGCGAAGGCGTGAGCCACCCGCGCCGCGTAGTCGGGGATCCACGCCTTTCCCCGGGCCAGCTCGTCGAAGCGGGCGTCCACGGTCACGGGCAGGGAATAATGGGCCAGCAAGGGCGCCACGGTAAGCCGGGCCTTGGGCTCCCTGCTCAGGAGCAGGCGATCCACCTGTGCCCAGAACGGCGCCCGGGCCAGGGCCGCGGCCTGCTCCTCTCCCAGGGTCGAGAGGCGCCAGCGAGTGGCCGCCTCTTCGGGATCGGGCCGGGTGTGGGCGTGGGTGATCAGGTAGAGCAGGCTCATGCCTGGGCCGGGCGTTCCATGTTCGGTTGGATCCCGGAGCCGGCCACCATGGCCATGAAGTTGGCCAGGATGCGCAGGCCCACGGTGTGGCTTTTCTCCGGATGGGGCTGGATGCCCCAGGCGTTGCGGTGGCGGACGATGGAGGCGTACTCCAGGCCGTAGTCGGTGGTGGCCAGGACCACGGACGGATCCACCGGGTCGCAGTAGTAGCTGTGAGCGAAGTAGGCGTAGGCCCCGTCGGGCACCTGGGCCAGGAGGGGATCATCCTGCCGGCGGTGGAGCTGGTTCCAGCCGATCTGGGGGACGCGCAGGCGGTGGCCCGGGCGCAGGGGATCCGGCATGTCCCCGGGGAAGCGGCGCACCCGGCCGGGGATGAGGCCCAGGCCCTGGTGCTGGCCCATCTCCTCGCTCTCGTCGAAGAGCATCTGCATGCCCACGCAGATGCCCAGCAGGGGCAGGCCCGCGGCCAGGGCCTCCAGCAGGGGCTCCTGGAAGCCCTGGCGGCGCAGGTTGCGGATGCTGTCCCCGAAGGCGCCCTGGCCCGGGAGGACCACGGCCTTCCAGCGGGTCAGGTCTGTGGGCGCGTCCAGGATGTCCACGGGGATGCCCAGGGGGATGGCCACGGTCTCGAAGGCCTTGTAGACACTGCGCAGGTTGCCCACGCCGTAGTCGATGATGGCGATCATGGCTGTCGACGCCGAACGTTCAGCTCGAAATTGCGCACCAGGGCTGGGGGAAAGCGCTTGCGGGCGATGG
Organism: Caldilineaceae bacterium; assembly: GCA_015494005.1. Classification (GTDB taxonomy): domain Bacteria; phylum Chloroflexota; class Anaerolineae; order Caldilineales; family Caldilineaceae; genus S144-5. Next base: position 522 of record WGCB01000218.1, on the reverse strand, counting down.
CCGCGGTCAGGTAGCGGAAGGAGCGCTCCGCCACCTCCACCAGGGAGCGAGGCAGCTCACCGCTGGCCGCGGACTGGTCGAAATCCTCCTCGTGGAGCACGTCCAGGCGGCCCTGGGGCCAGAGGAAGAGGCCCAGGATCAGGCCCAGGGTGCTGTAGCCCTGGTGGTCGCGGACCAGACGGGTGCAGACGGGGATGTGGATGCCCACGTTCTCCCCGCTGTCGGAGAAATACTTCTCCACCACCTGGTGTTCGTTGGCCAGCCAGAAACGGAACCAGATGTAGCCCGGCCCGGCCACCTGGTTCTCGCCGATGAAGGCGGCCGGCGCGTCCTCGCTCCAGGTGACGCGCTCCACCAGCAGCTCGCTGAGCCACTCGGAGCGGTAGTCCTCCATGGCGTCCTGCTCTCGCCAGGCGCCGCTGACGATGGCCTGTTTCTCCATCAAGGCAACAAGCTGCTCCCGGGGGATGCCCAGGTCGAAGCGGTCGGGTTCCAGGGTGTTCTGCTGTGACTGTGCCATGG
>WGCB01000217.1 GCA_015494005.1 Caldilineaceae bacterium | reverse complement strand
TCTCCAGCAGCTTGACGCGTTTCTCCACGTCCACGCTGCCGTCCTCCAGCTTCTGGAGCAGCTTCTCGTCTTCCCCGATGGCCTCCGCCGCCTGGCGCAGCAGGGTTTCCCACCGCTCCACCGTGGCGTCGATGATGGCCCGGGCGTACTGGTTCGTCCGTGCGCTTTTCAGGCCGCTTTGCTGGCTCATCAGGATTTACCCTCCGCCTGCTGAGCCAGGAATTCTTCCACGAAGCGCTCCTGCTCCTTCTTGTTCTTCAGCTCCCGGCCCAGGATCTGCTCGGCAGCCAGGATGGCCAGCTCCGCGATCTGCTTCTTGGCCTGGGCCATCACTTCCTCCAGCTGGGCCTGGGCATCGGCCTGGGCCTTGGCCCGGATCTCCGCCGCTTCCTGCTCGGCCCGGGCCCGGATCTCCTGCGCGATCTTCTCTGCGTCCCGGGCGGCCTGGGAGCGGATCTCCTGGGCTTCGCGCCGGGCTTCCTCCAGAATGCGGGCTCTTTCCTTCTCTGCTTCCGCTGCCGCCTGAGAGGCCCGGTCCGCGTCCAGCATGGCCTGGGCGATGCGGTCCCTGCGCTTCTGGAGCATGTTCAGCACTGGCTGGTAGAGGAACAGGCGCAGGATGACCAACAGAATCAGGAAGTTCACCATCTGCGAGAGCAGCAAAGAGCCGCGAATGCCAAGTTGTCCAAGTACTTCGCCCAAAATACACCTCCGGATTTGTTGGCGTCGTTTCGGAAACGACACTCGTCAGCACCAACCTCTGCGGCGTTGTTCTGGATTGAGCCCTCGGAACGGGCAGGTCCCGAGTCTTCCATAGCCCGCCGCGGGCATGGTTTCCAGTGAATCGAGTCTTAGACGAACTTGACCAGCAGCGCGATCACCAGGGCGTAGATGGCGATGGCCTCGGCGAAAGCGAAACCGAGAATCATGTTGGTCTGTACCAGGCCGGACGCCTCGGGGTTGCGCCCCATGGCCTCGACCGCCTTCGCACCGACCAGGCCCACGCCGATACCCGGGCCGATAGCGCCCAGACCGATCGCCAGAGCAGCACCAATCTCTTTGGCAGCTTGGACATCCATTTTATTGCACTCCTTGTGTTGAAAAGAAAGTCTGTTGGATACGATTTAGAAGCAAGTGATGAACAGCGTCGCCGCTATCAAACAAGGTATTTCAGTGGTGATCGTCGTGCCCAATCATGGCTGTTGAGAAGAAAGCCACGGCCAGCATCATGAAGACCAGGGCCTGGATGAAGCCGACGAAGAACTCCAACCCGAAGAAGGGCACAGGCAGCAGGAAGGCGAACAGGAAAGCCATCACCGCCAGGAGCACTTCACCGGCAAAGATGTTGCCGAAAAGTCGGAAGGAGAAGCTGATGACCTTGGCGATCTCGGAGATCAGCTCCAGGATGCCGACCACCGCAAAGATGGCCCCCATGAAGCCCTTGCCCCCGAAATTGAAGAACTTCTTGAAGTACTTCAACCCCAGGGCGCTGGCGCCGTAGTATTGCACCATCACCATGACGATGATGGCCAGGGCCAGGGTCACGTTGAGGTCGGCGCTGGGGGGGCGCAGGAAGGAGACGAACAGGCGCTCCCCCTCTTCGGCAGCAGGGGCGGCGGCGTCCGAGGACAGAACCAGCCCCCCGTCCAGGGAGGCCATGGGCTGTTCCACCACCAGGGCGTGCTCGCCCTCCGGCTCATGCCAGACGCCGATGCTGCCCACCCCGGGCAGGACGTCGACGTAGTTGCTGAAGATCACGAAAATGAAGATGGTGGCCGCAATGGGGAAGAAACGGCGGGCGTTCTTGCCGGCCACGCTCTCGGTCAGGTTGTACAGGCTCTCGATGGAGAACTCCACGAAGTTGCCGAAGCCCGAGGGGATCTCCTTCAAGCTGGCCCTGCCGATGATGGCCACGATGATGATGACGATGTCCACCAGGATCGTGGAAAACAGGGCATTGGTGAACCAGTCTGGGCCATTCTGCAGCAACGGCTCCGCCGCCAACGAGACATGAGGCTCCGGAACCTTCAGAAAAAAGCCGGCCACGACCAGGACCAGCACCCCAATGGTGATGTTCCTGCGACGGGGATCCTGCGCGAGGCTCTTGAAGAAATTGATCATGCTTTTCACTGGCGGTTACCCCCTCATCGAGCAGTCAGTGGGCGATTCGGATCGGCTTGGGAGCCATCTGGGTGGGTAAAGTCACATTCGCACGTGTGGCGTTGCAAATGCTTCGGACGCTGGTTCCAAACGGGTGGCCGCTAGGCCGTCGGGTCGAACAGAGCGCTGACCGAGTCGACCTCGTCAGCCCCGGACGCTTCGGTTTCCTCCGGGGCCAGGATCTGGATCACTCGATCCAGTTCGGCCAGGACCGCTCGGCTTACCGTGAAGGCGGCCAGAGGGATCGAGGCGATGCTGACCCACAGCAGTACGGTGATGGACAGATCGAACAGCTCAATGGCCAAGAAGCTCAAGGCAAGGGGGACGACTGTGCTCAGGAGGAAAATGATGCTGAGGCGCCACACATTGATGCGCACAGGGGACACAGGCTCGCCCTTCCTTCGCTTTGTCAACCACAGCCCAACGGAGCTGTTCGCCTTGCTCGTCCTTCTCGCGGAAAGCGCGGGTGCCATTATACAGACGCCCCCGTCTTTGCGCAAATTTTCACAGTCCTGTTTGACGATCGGTTTTGCCCGCACCATGCCCGGCGCCGGTTTTGAGGACACTCCGGACAGGGCCTTCCCAGGGCCGGTGTTACCCACCGCCCTTTTGCCGGGCCGCGCGAGCCGCCCGCCGGGCCGCCCGGGCCGCGCGCCGATCCGTGGCCCCCGCAGTCTGGCCCGAGGCCTGCTGCTGCCGGCGCATGGCCTGGAGGAAGCGGCCCGCGTCTGGATCGTGGCCCATGAGCACGTCCGCGGCGTAGATGGCGTTGCGGATCTCCGGCTCCAGGGGGTTGGTGATGGCACAGGTCATGCCGGCGGCGATGGCCATGGCGACGAAGGTGGCGTTGATCAGGGGCCGGTTGGGCATGCCGAAGCTGATGTTGCTGGCCCCGCAGACCGTGTTGCAGCCCAGCTCCTCCCGGACCATGCGCACGATGGTGAAGAGATCTCGGCCCGCGGTCTGCACCGCACCCACGGGCATGGCCAGGGGATCGATGATCACGTCTTCCCGCTTGATGCCGTAGCTCTCCGCCCGCTCCACGATCTTCTTGGCCACCTGGAAGCGCACCTGGGGATCGTAGCTGATGCCCGACTCGTCGTTGCTGATGGCGATGACCGGCACGTTGTACTCCGCCACCACGGGCAGGATGGCCTCCAACCGCTCTTCCTCCCCGGTGACGCTGTTGACGATAGGCCGTCCCTTGGCCACCTGCAGCCCGGCAATGAGGGCCGGCACCACGCTGCTGTCGATGCAGAGGGGCACGTCCGTCACCGCCTGGATCTCCTGGATGGCCCGCACCATCAGCTCCGGCTCGATCTTCTCCGGCTCCGCGCTGGGGACGCCCGCGTTCACGTCCAGGATGTGGGCGCCGGCCGCCACCTGGGCCAGGGCGTCCTTGATCACCCGGCTGAAGTCGCCGGTCTGCATCTCCGCGGCCAGCTTCTTGCGCCCGGTGGGGTTGATCCGCTCGCCGATGATCACGAACGGGTGGTCCGGGCCGATGCGCACGGTCTGGGTCGGGGATTGAACGACAGTCTCCAAGGGTTCCTCCTGATGAAGTTCGCTAGGGCTTGAACGGAACGGGTTCGTGTGAAAAGGCTGTGGGCCTGGCGTGGCAGGCGGCAGACCGAGCCAGGGTCACAGGGCCAGGATGCCCGGTTGCCAGAGGCTCAGCACCACGCTGGCTGCGAAGAGCAGCAGGGC
>WGCB01000216.1 GCA_015494005.1 Caldilineaceae bacterium | reverse complement strand
GTGGGGGACGAGCTGCTCCTGCTCACGGAGGAGGGGGAGCGGCCCTTCCCGGTGGTGGGGGTGGCCTACGATTTCGACGTGCAGCCGGGCCTGCTCATGGACGCCCAGGTCTACCGCCGCTTCTGGCGGGATGAGCGCATCACCGCGGTGGCCCTGAACGTGGCCCCGGGCCGCTCCGTGGACGAGATGGTGGATCAGCTGCGGGCGGCCTTTGCCGGGCGGGCCGAGCTGCTCATCCGCTCCAACCGGGGCACCCGACGCAGCGCCCTGGAGGTCTTCGACCGCACCTTCGCCATCACCGTGGCCCTGCAGCTCCTGGCCACCCTGGTGGCCTTCATCGGCATCCTGAGCACCCTCATGAGCCTGCAGCTGGAGCGCCGCCGGGAGATCGGTGTGCTCCGCGCCACGGGCATGACCCGGGGCCAGCTCTGGCAGCTCACCCTCCTGGAGACGGGGCTCATGGGCTCCGGCGCGGGGCTGCTGGCCATCCCCACCGGGCTGATCCTGGCCACGGTGCTCATCTACATCATCAACCTGCGCTCCTTCGGCTGGACCCTGCAGATGCAGCTCCAGCCCTGGGAGTTCATCCGAGCCTATCTCATCGCGCTGATCGCCGCGCTGCTGGCTGGCCTCTACCCGGCCTGGCGCATGGGCCAGATCCAGCCCGCGGACGCGGTGCGCATGGAATAGCCAGACACGCAGACATGCAGACTAGGAGACAAGGAGGCAAGGAGCGATCGCACCTCCAGTGCCCCAAATCACCCAGTTGCCCAATCAGCGAAAGGAAGCCTGCCATGCCCACGGAACGCCCCACCATCCAACCGGACGACCTGCTCCAGCTCAAGTTCCTGCACAGCGGCGAGCTCTCGCCGGACGGGAGCCAGGTGCTCTACGCCTTCGCTTTCTACGACCCGGCCGCGGAGAAGGAGCAGGCCGTCATCCGCCTGCGAGACCGGCGCAGCGGCCAGACCCGCTCCCTGACTGCCGGCCGCAGCCGGGACACCCACCCCCGCTTCTCCCCGGACGGCCGCCACATCGCCTTCCTCTCGGACCGGGACGGGAAGCCTCAGCTCTACGTCATGCCCGTGGACGGCGGCGAGCCTCGGCCCATCACCCAGCTGAAGCAGGGCGTGGGCAGCGGGCCAGTCTGGTCCCCGGACGGCCGGCGCATCGCCTTCACCGCGGGGCCGCCGGAGCCTCCCCTGGACCTGGAGAAGCCCTACCGGGTCACCCGGCCGGTCTACCGCTTCGACATGCTGGGCTACCTGGACAACGCGGTCCACGACATCTACGTGCTGGCCCAGGACGACGCCGGGGAGTGGGGCGAGCCCCAGCGCCTCACCCAGGACAGCTGCCACAACAGCGGCCCGGCCTGGTCCCCGGACGGGAGCCGCCTCCTCTACCAGGCCACCATGTTCCCGGATGAGATCGTGGTGGTGCTGCCCAGGCTGCGCACGGTGAGCCTGGACGGGGAGATCCAGGAGGTGACGGGGGAGTGGGGGCACAGCGTCTCCGCGGTCTGGCACCCGGACGGCCAGCGCATCCTCTTCATCGGCGGGCCCAAGGGGCGGCCCATCGGCAGCAAGTCGGACCTGTGGGTGATCCCGGCGGCGGGGGGCGAGCCGGAGTGCCGGACCGGAGGCTTCGTGCCCGGCGTGGGCGGGCGGCTCCAGGCGGACATGCCCACCCTGCGGGAGATCCTGGTCTCCCCCCGCATCCTCCTGGACCCGGCCGGCGAGCGGGCGTTCGTCCAGGCCCAGGTGGGGGGCACGGTGCAGATCCTGGCCGTCGCCCTCCAGGGAGAGGAGGCATGGGAGCCCATCCTGTCCGGGGAGCGGAGCTGCTTCCCCCTGGATCGCAAGGGGGATCGGCTGCTCTACGGGGTGAGCACGGTGAACAACCCAGGAGACCTGTTCGTCACTGGGCTGGACGGGGACGAGGAGGAGCCCGTCACGGGCCTGAACCGGGACTTCCTGGCCGGGAAGGCCCTGCCCCGCTGGGAGCACATGCCTTTCACCGGGCAGGATGGCACGCCGGTGGAGGGGTGGATGCTCCTGCCGGCCAGGGGCGAGGCCCCCTACCCCACGGTGCTCTACATCCACGGCGGGCCCCACTCGGGCTTCGGGCACATCTACTCCTTCGACTTCCAGATGCTGGCCGGGGCGGGCTACGGGGTGCTCTTCATCAACCAGCGGGGCTCCACCGGCTACGGGGACGCCTTCGCCACCCAGATCCTGGGGGACTGGGGCAACCTGGACTACACGGACCTGATGGCGGGGGTGGAC
>WGCB01000215.1 GCA_015494005.1 Caldilineaceae bacterium | reverse complement strand
TCAACGGGTATCGGCCCCAGTTCTACATTCGGACGTTGGACATCACCGGGACGATCCAGCTGCCGGAGGGCGTGGAGATGGTGATGCCTGGGGACAACGTGACGATGGAAGTGGAGCTGATAGCGCCGGTGGCGCTGGAGGCGGGGAGCCGGTTCGCCATCCGTGAGGGTGGTCGGACGGTGGCCGCTGGCGTCATCACCGAGATCATCGAGTAAGGTTCGCAACCATCAGAGCGGAGAAGGAGAGGAGGGATCGTCTCTCCGCCCTCCTCTCCCTCAACTCTGGAAGGAATCACAGATGGCTAAGCAGAGAATTCGCATCAAGCTCAAGGCATACGATCACCGTGTGCTGGATGCATCGGCCCGGCAGATCGTGCGGGCCGCGGAGCAGACCGGCGCCCAGGTGGTAGGCCCGGTGCCCCTGCCCACCCGCATCGAGCGGATCACCGTCATGCGTTCCCCCTTCATCGACAAGGACAGCCGGGAACAGTTCGAGATCCGGACCCACAAGCGGCTGATCGATGTCATCGAGCCGGGGAACAAGACCATCGAGAACCTCACGCGGTTGAATCTGCCGGCAGGCGTGGACATCGAGATCAAGCTGTAATTCCGTCGCGTGCTGCGCATCCCGTTTCACGTTCTGCGGGCAACCCATGGCGTGAAATGAACTGTGCACACCCCAAAGCCATTGGTGGATGATGTGGCCTGCGCAGGCTCCAGCGAGCCAGCCCGGGCCGTCAGTCCAAGGAGGATCAAGTGAAAGGCATTATTGGCAAAAAGGTCGGCATGACCCAGCTCTTCGACGAGAACGGGGCCGTGGTCCCAGTGACAGTCGTGGAGGCTGGGCCTTGCTATGTGGTCCAGGTGAAGACCGAAGAGACGGATGGCTACAACGCCATCCAGATCGGGTACATGGAAGTGCCCGAGCGCAAGCTGACCAAGGGCCAACTGGGCCATCTGCGCAAGGCTGGCGCCCCTCCCCTGCGCTACCTGCGCGAGATCCGGCTGCCCGAGCCGCCGGAAGGCGTCCAGCCTGGGGATGTGATCAAGGCCGACGTCTTCGAGGAAGGCCAGTTGGTGGACGTGATCGGCACGTCCAAGGGGCGGGGTTTCGCCGGCGTGGTGAAGCGCCACGGTTTCCGGGGCGGCCCCAAGACCCACGGTCAGTCGGATCGTCACCGGGCGCCGGGTTCCCGGGGGGCGGGCACCACACCGGGCCACACATTCCCGGGCACCAAGGGTGCGGGGCAGATGGGCAACAAGCGGGTGACCGTCCAGAACCTGAAGGTGGCCCTGGTGGATGCGGAACGGAATCTCATCGCCGTGAAAGGCGCTGTCCCCGGTCCGCGCAACGGCATTGTGTTCATCCAGTCGGCGAAGAAAGCCCGATGACCGTTGCGAGCGCGGATCCACGCAGAACTTTTGAGGAGGTATCGACGATGCAAGTACCTGTCAAGAACATGGCCGGGGAACAGGTGGGTGAGATCGAGCTGAAAGAGACCGTCTTCGCAGCCCCCATCCGTCGCGGCCTGATGCACCAGGCGCTGTTGCGGCAGTTGGCCAATGCCCGCCTGGGCACTCACAAAACCAAGACCCGAGGCGAGGTCCGGGGCGGTGGACGCAAGCCCTGGCGCCAGAAGGGCACTGGCCGGGCCCGGCAGGGCTCTATCCGAGCGCCCCACTGGGTGGGCGGCGGTACAGTCTTCGGCCCCCGACCCCGGAAGTACACCAAGCGCATGCCCAAGAAAATGCACCGGGCGGCCCTGCGCAGCGCCCTGAGCGCCAAGGCCAGCGCTGGCCAGATCCTGGTGGTGGACAAGCTGGAGATGGAAGCCCCCAAGACCAAGGCCATGATCCAGACGTTGAACGCCCTGGGCCTGGACGGTCAAAGCGTGCTGCTGGTGCTGCCGGAGCGGAACATGGCCGTGGAGCGCAGCGCCCGCAACTTGCCCAAGACCAAGACGCTGTTGAGCGGCTACATCAACGTCCGGGATCTGCTCGGCCACGACGTGGTGGTGCTGGCCAAGGATGCGGTGGACCACATCCACGAGTGGCTCGGTTAGGCCAGGGAGGAGAGAACCATGCACGTCTACGAAGTGATCAAACGCCCCATCGTGACCGAGAAGTCCTACGTGGCGGCGGAGGAGAACAAGTACACCTTCGAGGTGGACATGCGGGCCAACAAGATCCAGGTGAAGGACGCCGTGGAGACAGCCTTTGGCGTCCGAGTGGAGAAGGTCTGGATCAACGTGATGCCGGCCAAGACCATCCGTCGGGGCCAGCGGGTCGCGGTCCGCAAGCCCAAGTGGAAGAAAGCAATCGTCCAGCTGGCCGAGGGGGATTCCATCACGCTCTTCGAGGGCGTCTAGATCCCTAGCCTGGCTTTGGGAAGGAGCTGACACATGGCTGTGAAAATCTATCGTCCCACATCACCTGGGCGGCGGGGCATGAGCGTCTCCACCTTCGAGGAGATCACCCGGAGCAAGCCGGAGCGCTCGCTGCTTGCCCCCCTGCGCAAGAAAGGCGGTCGCAACAACCAGGGGCGGATCACGGTGCGCCATCGGGGCGGTGGCCACAAGCGCCGCTACCGCATCATCGATTTCAAGCGGGATAAGTGGGGTGTGCCGGCCCGGGTGGCCAGCATCGAGTACGACCCCAACCGAAGCGCTCGCATCGCCCTGCTCTCCTACGTGGATGGGGAGAAGCGCTACATCATCGCCCCCTTGGGCATCAAGGTGGGCGACATGCTCATGTCCGGCCCCGGCGCGGAGATCCGACCCGGGAACGCCATGCCCATCCGCAACATCCCCTTGGGCACCATGATCCACAACATCGAGCTCTACCCTGGGCGGGGCGGCCAGCTGGCCCGCAGCGCTGGGGTGGCGGCTCAGCTGATGGCCAAGGAGGGGGATCGGGCCCAGGTGCGTCTGCCCAGCGGCGAGGTGCGCTACATCCAGATGGACTGCATGGCCACCATCGGCCAGGTCTCCAACCCGGATCACGCCAACATCACCCTGGGCAAGGCTGGCCGCCGGCGCTGGCTCGGCTTCCGCCCGTCGGTGCGGGGCGTGGCCATGGACCCGGCTTCCCATCCCCACGGTGGTGGTGAGGGGCGGTCACCCATCGGCATGCCCGGCCCGAAGACGCCCTGGGGCAAGCCGGCCCTGGGCAAGCGGACCCGCCGCAACAAGCGGACCGACAAAGAGATTGTACGCCGGCGCCATGCACGGAAACGGAGGTAACAGAGCATGTCCCGTTCACTGAAAAAAGGGCCCTACGTCAACCCGAAACTCCTCAAGAAGATCGAGGAGATGAATCGCACCGGTGAGCGCAAGGTGATCAAGACCTGGTCCCGGGCGTCCACCATCTTCCCCCAGTTCGTGGGGCACACCATCGCCATCCACGACGGTCGACGGCACGTGCCCATCTACATCACCGAGAACATGGTGGGGCACAAGCTGGGCGAGTTCGCGCCGACCCGCTACTTCCGGGGGCACATCAAGTCGGAGAAGGGCTCCCGGGCCCGCCGGCGCTGAGTTGGGTGAGTGGAGATCAGAGCGAGGAGTGGAACGATGGAAGTTCGAGCTGTCACCAAATACACGGGCATCAGTCCCCAGAAAGCCCGGCTGGTGATCAACGAAGTGCGCGGCCGGCAGGCAGAAGAAGCCCTGGCCATTTTGGAATACATGCCTCAGGCTGCAGCCAAGGTGGTGGCCAAAACCATCAAGAGCGCCCTGGCCAACGCCACGGAGAACTTCGGCCTGGAGGCGGAAGACATGTACATCAGCAAGATCGTGGCCGACGATGCACCCCGGCGGCGATGGCGGCGTTTCGGCGCTCGAGGGCGTTTCAAGCCTTGGATCCGGCGCTCGTCCCACATCACCGTGGTGCTCGACGAGCGCACGGACTAAACAAAAAGGAGGGACTGTTGGGTCGCAAAGTTCATCCCTATGGCTTTCGCCTGGGAATCGTCAAGGAACACAAGAGCCGCTGGTTCGCCACTGGCCGGGAGTACGTGGAGCGGCTGCAGGAGGATCGGGCCGTTCGTGAGCTGATCCGCAAACGGCTGCCCAAGGCGGGCATCAGCCACATCGAGATCGAGCGCCAGCCGAACCAGATCCACGTGATCATCAACACGGCTCGGCCCGGCATCATCATCGGCCGCAAAGGCACCACCGTCAACGCCCTGCGGGCCAAGCTCCAGGAGCTGACCAAGAAGAAGGTCAAGGTGGACGTCAAGGAGATCGATCGGCCGGAAACCAACGCCCAGCTGGTGGCGGAGAGCGTGGCCGAGCAGATCGAGCGGCGCATCAGCTGGAAACGAGCCATGAAGCAGGCGGCCCAGCGGGCCATGCGCATGGGGGCCCAGGGCATCATGATCACGGTGGGTGGACGGCTGGGCGGCGCCGAGATGGGCCGGGTGGACAGCATCCGAGACGGCCGCGTGCCCCGGCACACCCTGCGGGCGGACATCGACTACGGCACCGCGGAGGCCCGGACCACCTACGGCATCATCGGCGTCAAGGTATGGGTCTACCACGGGGAAGTGCTGCCCGGCGAGGAGTACCACAGCCGGTACACGGAGAAGGCCGAGCAGTAGCCCAGCGGCGCCCAGGGAACGGAGAGTGAACCATGTTAATGCCAAAACGAGTCAAGTTTCGTAAGCAGCACCGGGGACGCATGAAGGGCCTGGCTTCTCGAGGCAACCGGGTCTCCTTTGGCACCTTCGGCCTGCAAGCCACCGAGCCCCATTGGGTCACCAGCCGCCAGATCGAGGCGGCCCGACGGGCCATCGTCCGTCACGTGCGCCGCGGTGGCAAGCTGTGGATCCGCATCTTCCCGGACAAGCCCGTGACCAAGCGGGCGGCCGAGACCCGCATGGGCTCGGGCAAGGGCAATGTGGATCACTGGGTGGCTGTGGTCAAGCCCGGTCGCGTCCTGTTCGAGATCGCCGGTGTGCGAGAGGACCAGGCCCGGGAGGCTTTCCGCCTGGCCGCGGCCAAGCTGCCCATGGGCACCCAGTTCGTCAAGCGGGACGAGGCGTAAGGAGGAGTGAGCATGAAAGCAAGAGAGCTGCGGGCGTTGACCAATGCAGAGCTTGCCAGCAAATTGGATGACGCATACCAGGAACTCTTCAACCTGCGCTTCCAGAAGGTGGCCGGCCAGCTGACCAACACCGCGCGAGTGCAACAGGTGCGCCGGGACATCGCCCGCATCAAGACCATTTTGCGGGAACGACAGCTGGCGGCTGCAGAATAAAGGGGAAATAGAGCCATGCGGGAGCGAAGACGAAAACTGGTGGGTGTGGTGACCAGCGACAAGATGGACAAGACCGTGGTGGTCACGGTGGAACGGGTCACCCGGCACCCCCTCTACGGCAAGGTGATCAAGAAGCACAAGAAATACAAGGCCCACGACGAGAACAACGAGGCCCGGGTCGGGGACATCGTTCAGATCCGGGAGTGCCGGCCCATCAGCAAGGACAAGACCTTCTTCGTGGAGGCCATCCTGCAGCGGGCCGAGACGGCTTGAGCCCAGGGTTGTCAAGCCTGGAATGGGCGGACGCCTGTTCTAGCAAGGAGTAGAAATTATGATTCAGCAAGAGAGCCGGCTGAAAGTAGCCGATAACACCGGAGCCAAAGAGCTGTTGACCATCCGGGTGAAGGGCGGCAGCACCCGTCGCTACGGTGGCGTGGGGGACATCATCGTCGCCACGGTGAAATCCGCCAGCCCCACGGGCACGGTGAAGAAGGGCGATGTGGTCCGGGCTGTGATCGTGCGCACCAAGCGGCCTATCCGCCGCCCGGACGGCAGCTACATCCGTTTCGACGAGAACGCCGCGGTCATCATCGATGACAACCGCAACCCTCGGGGCACCCGTATCTTTGGGCCCGTGGCCCGAGAGCTGCGGGAGAGCGGTTTCATGAAGATCGTTTCCCTGGCGCCGGAAGTCCTGTAAACCAGGGCCGGGGAACGGTCGAGACGTGCGCTGCGCTCTGTCCCGCCCGGGAGCCCGGTCTGCAAAGGAGTGTCGAAGATGAAGCTCAAGATCACCAAGGGTGACATGGTGGAAGTGATCGCCGGCAACGACAAGGGCCATCGGGGCCAGGTCCTGCGGGTGATCCGCAAGAAGCGCAAGGACGGCAGCTACGATCCCAACCGGGTCTACGTGATCGTGGCCGGCGCCAACATTGTCATCAAGCACCAGCGCCCCACTGGCCGGATCCAGACTCAGACCGGCCGCATTGAAAAGGAAGCCCCCATCCACATCAGCAACGTGATGCTGGTGGGGACGGACGACAAGCCCACCCGGGCCGGCTACCGCTTTGAAGGCGGCGAGAAGGTCCGCATCGATCGCCGGACAGGGGAGCCCCTGCCCAAGCCCACCCAGGGCTGATCAGCAGGGCCGGCGCTGTTCCAGGGGCCGCATTTGGAAATCGAGACATTCAGCATGGTACGCCTGAACGGGCATCGGACTCGTCGATGCCTGCGGGCAAGGAGTTGAGAGATGAGCGAGAACGGCAAGGAAGCACCCAAGCCACGCCTGAAAGAACGGTACGAGAAGGAAGTGGTGCCGGCCCTGATGGAGGAGTTCGGCTACCGCAGCGTGATGGAAGTGCCCCGCATCCAGAAGATCGTGGTGAACATCGGCCTGGGAGAAGCCCTGCAGAACAGCAAGGCCATCGACGCGGCCGTGCGGGATGTCTCCATCATCACCGGGCAGCGGCCTGTGGTCACCCGGGCCCGCCGCTCCATCGCCACCTTCAAGCTGCGGGAAGGCATGCCCATCGGCGTGAAGGTGACCCTGCGTCAGCGGCGCATGTGGGATTTCCTGGATCGGCTCATCGGCGTGGCCCTGCCCCGCCAGCGGGACTTCCGGGGCATCTCCCCGGACTCCTTCGACGGCCGGGGCAACTACAGCCTGGGCCTGCGGGAGCAGCTGGTCTTCCCGGAGATCGACTACGACGAGATCGACAAGGTCCGGGGCATGGAGGTGACCATCGTCACCACCGCCAAGACGGACGAGGAGGCCCGGCGCCTGCTGAGCATGCTGGGCATGCCCTTCAAGCGGCGCTGATCCAGCCCCAGGACAAGGCAACTGTTCCGAAGCGTTCACTAGAGTTTGAGAGGGATTGACGTGGCCAAGAAAAGCATGATCGCCCGGGAGAAGAAGCGCAAGTACAAGGTGCAGGTGCGCAATCGCTGCTCCATGTGCGGCCGTCCCCGGGCCTACATTCGCCGGTTCGGCCTCTGCCGCATCTGCTTCCGCAAGGAGGCCCTGCAGGGGCACATCCCCGGCGTGGTGAAGTCCAGCTGGTAGCGCCGGCTGGCGTCCTGGAGGCAGATGTCCTCCTGAAGCAGCCGGGCTGGGCCGGTTCCCAGGCCCTCCGGCGGCGAGAGCACTCGTTCTACGCGTTTGACGGAAAACAGAGAAACTGCACTTTTTCCGTTACTAACTACAGCCATTCGCTCGCCTCGATTGCCTGGCGGGTGAGGGGTTGCAAGAGTAAAGGAGCTTTTGTATGCTAAGCGATCCTATCGCAGACATGCTGACCCGGATCCGCAACGCCAGCATGATCCGGCGCCCCCGGGTGGTGATCCCCAGTTCCAAACTGAAAGTGGAGATCGCCCGGATCCTGGCGGAGGAGGGCTTCATCGGCGGCTACACCGTGACCGACGAGAAGCCCCAGCCCAACCTGATCCTGCAGCTGAAGTACACAGGCAAGGGCGACCCAGTGATCACCGGACTGGAACGGGTGAGCAAGCCGGGCCGTCGGATCTACACCGGCTACCGGGAGATCCCCTGGGTGCGGAGTGGCATGGGGATCAACATCGTCTCCACGCCCAAAGGCGTGATGACCGGTCGCCAGGCCCGCCGAGAGAAGGTGGGCGGCGAAATTCTGTGCAACGTTTGGTAACCCGGGAGGCGAACCTATGTCACGGATTGGACGACTACCGATTCCCGTTCCGGATAAGGTGACGGTGGAGATCGGCAAAGGAAATGTGGTAAAGGTGAAGGGGCCCAAGGGCGAGCTGACCCAACAGTTCAGCCCGGCCATGACCATTGTCCAGGAGGACGGCCAGCTCATCGTCAAGCGCCCCACGGACCAGCGCCATCATCGCGCCCTGCACGGCCTGACCCGAGCCCTGCTCAACAACATGGTCATCGGTGTGACCCAGGGCTTCAGCAAGACCCTCCAGATTGTGGGGGTGGGCTACCGAGCCATGCTGCAAGGGGATAAGCTGGTGCTCCAGGTGGGCAAGAGCCACCCGGTGGAATTCGAGGCCCCACCCGGCATCTCCTTCGAGGTCTCCCGGGATGGGCGCACGCTCATCGTGCGGGGGATCGACAAGGCCGCGGTGGGCCAGATGGCCGCGGTGATCCGCAAGGAGCGACCGCCAGAACCCTACAAGGGCAAGGGCATCCGCTACGAGGGTGAATACGTCCGCATGAAGGCCGGCAAAGCCGGTAAGAAATAAGGAGTGAGGCAACCATGGCGAAAGTGACACGATCCCAGGCGCGCAAACGCCGCCACATCCGGGTTCGCAAGAAGGTCTTCGGCACCGCCGACCGGCCCCGGTTGAACGTCTTCCGCAGCCTCTCCAACATCTACGCCCAGATCATCGACGACGAGGCGGGCGTCACCCTGGTAGCGGCCTCCACCCTGGATCCCCAGGTGCGGGAGCAGGCCGCGGGTCTGCCGAAACTGGAGCAGGCCAAGGTGGTGGGCAAGGTCCTGGCGGAGCGGGCCCGGGAGAAAGGCATCCAGGCGGTGGTGTTCGACCGAGGTGGCTACGTCTACCACGGGCGAGTGCGGGCCCTGGCCGAGGCCAGCCGTGAAGCTGGCCTGGTTTTCTAGACAGGAAGGCAAAAGGAGAACGAGATGGCACGCAGAGACAGACGCGACCGACGCAGGGACCAGGAAGAGCGCGACGAGCTGGACGAGCGAGTAATCCACATCGCCCGCACCGCCAAGGTGGTGAAGGGTGGGCGTCGTTTTGCCTTCCGGGCCGTGGTGGTCGTAGGTGACAACAAAGGTAAGGTG
>WGCB01000214.1 GCA_015494005.1 Caldilineaceae bacterium | reverse complement strand
CCTGGGATCCGGAGGCTCGCCCGCGAGGAAGAGCACCGCTTTTCCCGTGGTTGCCAGTTGAGTTTTGGCCGCTTTTGCCGTAACATGGAAGCAACCCCGTCGTTGGCCCATCCATCCACCCGGCCTGCCCGCCAGGCCCAGAAGGAGCGAGGGATGAGAACGCTAGCCATGATCCTGGCCGGGGGTGCTGGCACCCGGCTCACTGTCCTCTCGGAGAAACGGGCCAAACCGGCTGTCCCCTTCGCCGGCAAGTTCCGCATCATCGACTTCACCCTGAGCAACTGCGTGAACAGCGGCATCTACACCGTGGGCGTCCTCACCCAGTACCGGCCCCACAGCCTGAACGAACACATCGGCATCGGCAAGCCCTGGGACCTGGACCGGGCCCGGGGTGGCGTGCGTCTGCTCCAGCCCTACCAGGAGCAGCAAGGGCAGCGTTGGTACCGGGGCACCGCGGACGCGGTCTTCCAGAACCTGGACTTCATCCAGAACCATGACCCGGCCAACGTGCTCGTCCTCTCCGGGGATCACATCTACAAGATGGACTACGCACCCATGATCGCCTACCACATGGAGAAGGGGGCGGACCTGACCATCGCGGTGATGCCCGTGCCTCTGGAGGAAGCCCACCGGTTCGGCATCATGGAGGTGGACGAGGAAGGGCGTATCGTCCACTTCGCGGAGAAACCCAAGGAGCCCAAGAGCAACCTGGCCAGCATGGGCATCTACGTCTTCAACACCAAAATGCTGGTCAAGCGGTTGAGCGAGGGCAGCGAAGAATCCCCCCGAGAGGATTTCGGCAAGCATGTGATCCCGGCCATGCTGGCTCTGGGGGACCGGGTCTTCGCCTATCGCTTCCAGGGCTACTGGGTGGACGTGGGCACCATCGACTCCTACTGGGCCACCAACCTGGAGCTCACCAAGCCCGAGCCAGCCCTGGACCTCTACGGCCGGGACTGGCCCATCCACACCCGCTCCCAGGAGCGGCCCTCGGCCAAGTTCACCCCCCAGTCCAAGGTCACCTCCAGCCTCATCTCCAACGGCTGCGTGGTGCGGGGGCTGGTGCACAACAGCGTCCTCAGCCCGGGGGTCTACGTGAGCCCGGGCGCGGTGATCAAGGACAGCATCATCATGAACGACACCTGGATCGGCCCGGGCGCCCTGGTGGAGCGGACCGTGGTGGACAAGCAGGTGGTCATCGGCGCCGGCGTGGAGATCGGCCAGGGGGACCCCTCCAAGCCCAACGAGGCCATGCCCGACAAGCTCTACAGCGGCATCACCGTCATCGGCAAGGGGGCCTACATCCCCGACGGGCTGCGCATTGGCTGCAACGTGCTCATCAACAGCGACCGCACAGAAGCCGACTTCCCCGAGGACGAGGTCAAAGACGGCCAGACCATCTGACGCCCAACTCCCAACTTCCAGCTTCCAACTTCCAACTTCCAGCTTCCAACTTCCAACTTCCAGCGTCCAACTCCCGGTTCTCAGCATCCGCCTCCCAAGGAGGAACCATGGCCCAAGCCTTCGCGATGATCATGGCCGGCGGCGCCAGCGAATACCTGAGCGTCCTCACCGAGATCCGAGCGGAACCTGCCGTGCCCTTCGGGGGCAAGTTCCGCCTGGTGGACTTCACCCTGAGCAACTGCGTGAACAGCGACATCTACAACGTGGCGGTCCTCACCCAGTACCGGCCCCGCAGCTTGAACGACCACATCGGCATCGGCAAGCCCTGGGACCTGGACCGGGCCACGGGCGGCGTGCGCCTCCTCCAGCCCTATCGGGGCGGCAAGTACGGCGACTGGCAGAAGGGCTCCGCGGACGCGGTGCGGCGCAACCTGGACTTCGTCACGGCCCAGAGCGAGGAGCATGTCCTCATCCTCTCGGGCAAGCACATCTACCTCATGGACTACCGCCCCTTCATCGAGCACCACATCCTCCGGGGCGCGGACCTGACCGTGGCCGTGCGCCGGGTCAGCCCCTACGAGACCCACCGTTTCGGCATCGTGGACCTGGGGCCCGAGGGCCGGGTGGTGGACTTCACCGAGAAGCCCAAGCGGGCTCCCCGCAACCTGGCCAGCATGGGCGTCTACGTCTTCAGGAAGGAGGTGCTGGTGAAGGTGCTGGAGGGGAGCGACTACGTGGATTTCGGCCATCACGTGCTGCCGGCCATGCTGGCCAACGGCTACCAGGTCCACGGCTACGTCTATCCTGGCTACTGGGCCGACGTGAGCACCATCCAGGCCTACTGGGAGGCCAACATGGGCCTGCTGGCCGAGGAGCCTGCCCTGGACCTCTACGATCCGGAGTGGGTGGTCCACACCCGGAGCCAGGAGCGGGCCCCGGTCAAGCTCGGGGAGAAGGCGGACGTGGACGGCAATCTCCTCTCCAACGGCTGCCGCATCGACGGCATCGTGGAGCGCAGCGTCCTCAGCCCAGGGGTCTACGTGGCCCCGGGCGCAGTGGTCCGGGACAGCATCCTCCTCAACGACACGGTGATCGAGACCGGCGCGGTGGTGGATCGCTGCATCCTGGACAAGGAGGTGGTAGTGGGCAAGGGGGCCCGGGTGGGCCACGGGGAGAGCAACCGGCCCAACAAGGACCTGCCCCATCGG
>WGCB01000213.1 GCA_015494005.1 Caldilineaceae bacterium | reverse complement strand
CGCTGGATGGTGGGATCGTCCTGGGCCCGGCCCTGCTCGTCCGCGAAGCGGGTGTAGGGCCCCACCAGGATAGGCACCATCTCCACCGGGCGGCCCTGGCGCATGTGGTGGAGCCAGACGGCCACCAGCTCGATGGAGTGCTCGTTGCGGTGGCGCAGCTCCCCGGCGAAGACGGCCTCCTCGCCCAGGGCCGCCCGGTGGAGATGGTGCCTATCCTGGTGGGGCCCTACACCCGCTTCGCGGACGAGCAGGGCCGGGCCCAGGACGATCCCACCATCCAGCGCCTGCTGGAGGCCCTGCGCCTCGCCACCCGGGGCCGTCACGTGGCCGTGGTGGCCTCCGGGGATCTCTCCCATGTGGGGCCGGCCTTCGGCGGTGAGCCCCTGGACACGCCGGGGAAAGCCAGCATCCGCCTGAGCGACCAGGCCCTCCTGGCCCAGATCCAGGCCGGGGACGCGGAGGGCTTCTTCCAGGCCATCCACCGCAGCCAGGACCGAACGAACATCTGCGGCACCACGCCCATCTACCTGACCATGCGCATGCTGGGCCAGGTCCAGGGCCACGTGACCAGCTACGAGCAGTGCCCGGCGGACGAGGAGAACACCTCCATCGTCTCCGTGGCCGGCGTGGTGTTCGAGTAGCCATCTTCTTCCCCCGCTCGGCAAGGCAAACCCGTCAACGGTAACTTCAATCACGCGCAGACAGCGAAGGAAGGGGTATCATGGTTCAACTGGAAGGCACGTACACGTTCAACGCTCCCCAGGAAGTGGTCTGGGAGGCCATTCTGGACCCGGAGGTGCTCTCCCGAGCCCTGCCGGGCACGGAGCGCCTGGAAAAGGTGGGAGAGAACGACTACCAGGGCGAGATCAACATCCGGGTGGGCCCGGTGCAGGGGAAATTCCAGGGCAAAGTCACCCTGACGGAGATCGTCCCGCCGGAGAGCTACCGCATGGTGCTGGAAGGCCAGGGCGCGCCGGGCTACGTCCGGGGCGAAGGCACGGTCCGCCTGGAGAGCCAGAGCGACCAGACCCAGCTCAGCTACAGCGGCCAGGCCCAGCTCAGCGGACGCATCGCCAGCGTGGGGCAGCGGCTCATCGACAGCACCGCCCGCTCCCTCACCCGCCAGGGGCTCCAGTCCCTGGACAAGATGATCCAGGCCCGGATGGCCGCGGCGGAAGGCGCCCCTCCGGAGGAGATCCCCGAGGTGACGCCCCCCTCCACCACCCAGGTGGCCACGGAGGTGGCCAAGGACGTGATCAGCGACCTGGTGCCGCCGGAGCAGCAGGACACCCTGCGGGTGGCGGCCATCCTGTTGGGGGCCCTGGCCGTGATCTGGCTGGCCTACAAGTGGCTGCTCCAGGAATGACAGGCCGAGAGACGGGGCCCGTCCAGCGCCTGGGACCACAGGGACACCGTGAGAGGAGAGAACTTTGGACACCTTTTTCCCGCAAGCCTTCACCCTCCTGAGCCTGGGGCTGGTCCTGGGCCTGGAGCACGCCCTGGATGCGGACCACGTGGTGGCCGTCTCCACCCTGGTCAGCCAGACCAAGAGCCTGAAGCGATCCTCCATCTTTGGCATCCTGTGGGGGATGGGCCACACCACCACCCTCTTCGTGGTGGGCCTGGTCATCCTGCTCTTCAAGCTGACCATCCCCCAGAAGCTGGCCCTCTCCTTCGAGTTCCTGGTGGGGATCGTGCTGGTGCTCCTGGGCGTGGATGTGCTGCGCAAGGTGCTCCGAGGCCAGGTCCACCTGCACCCCCACACCCATCCCGACGGCACCACCCACGTCCATCTGCACGCCCACGATCGGCCACACGGGGAGCCCCACGACCAGCCCGAGGAGTCGACCCATCACCACCATCACCGCTCCTTCCTGGTGGGGCTGGTCCATGGCCTGGCCGGCAGCTCCGCGCTCATGCTCCTGGTCCTGACCACGGTGGAGAGCGTCTGGCAGGGGATCTTCTTCATCCTGATCTTCGGCGTGGGCTCCATCCTGGGGATGATGGTCACCAGCACCCTCATCGCCCTGCCCATGAAAGCGGTGACCAACTTCGCCCGGGTGGACCGGGGCCTGCGCCTGGCCGCGGGGGTGATCAGCATCGTCCTGGGTGTGCTGATCATGGGCCGCATCGGCTTCGTGGACGGGCTCTTCCTGTAGCGGAGGCGACCGTGTCCGAGGGGCCTTGGCGGCTGGTGATCCTGGGCGTCACCGGCGCGGGCAAGACGACCCTGGCCCAGCAGGCCAGCCAGCGCCTGGGCATCCCCCACCTGGAGGCGGACGCTTTCTTCTGGGGCCCGGACTGGACCCCCACGCCCAGGGGCGAATTCCGGGCACGCATCCGCCAGGCTGTGGCCCAGGACAGCTGGGTCTTCGACGGCAACTACAGCAAGGTGCGCGACATCGTCTGGCCTCGGGCCACCCACCTGATCTGGCTGGACTACCCCTTCCCCCTTGTTTTCCGACGTCTCCTGGTGCGCACGGCCCGGCGGGTCTTCCTGGGCCTGGAGCTGTGGCAGGGCAACCGGGAGAGCTGGCGGAATGCCCTGGGACGAGAGAGCATCCTCTGGTGGGCCGTCCGCACCTGGAGACGCCGTCGCCGGGAGTATCCCCAGCTCCTGGCCCAGCCCGAACACGCCCACCTGACCGTCTTCCGCCACACGTCCCCCCAGGCCACCCGGCGCTGGCTCCAGGATCTGCCCAGAAGTCTGGCCCGGCTCCCCGAGGAGCGGCACAACGGACCAACCCGACCATGAGCACCCAGCCCGTTTCCACCCCCCAATCCATCGACCAGCTGGTCCAGGCCCTGGAGGCCCACGCCTACATCCCGGAGCGCAGCCTGGCCACGGCCATCTTCCTGGCCCTGAAGCTCCAGCGCCCCCTCTTCCTGGAAGGGGAGGCCGGGGTGGGCAAGACCGAGGTGGCCAAGGTCCTGGCCCAGCTCCTGGACCGGCCCCTGATCCGCCTGCAGTGCTACGAGGGGCTGGACGTGAGCACCGCGGTCTACGAGTGGAACTACACCCGGCAGATGCTCCAGATCCGGCTCATGGAGGCCGCGGGCCACGTGGACGAGGAGACAGCCCTGGAGGAACTCTTCGGCCCGGCCTTCCTGCTGAAGCGCCCCCTGCTCCAGGCCATCGAACCGGTCAACGGCCAGGCCCCGGTCCTCCTGGTGGACGAGCTGGACCGGGCGGACGAGGAGTTCGAAGCCTTCCTGCTGGAGGTGCTCTCGGACTTCCAGATCTCCATCCCGGAGATCGGCACGGTCCGGGCCCAGGAGCCGCCGGTGGTGGTCATCACCTCCAACCGCACCCGGGAGATCCACGACGCGCTGAAGCGGCGCTGCCTCTACCACTGGATCGACTACCCCAGCTTCGAGAAGGAGCTGCGCATCGTCCGCACCAAGGCCCCGGAGGCGTCGGAGGCCCTGGCCCGGCAGGCAGTGGCCTTCGTCCAGGCCCTGCGGGAGCAGGAGCTCTTCAAACTGCCCGGGGTGGCCGAGACCCTGGACTGGATCCGGGCCCTGGTGGCCCTGGATCAGCAGGCCCTGGACGAGCAGGTGGTCCACGACACCCTGGGCGTGCTCCTCAAGTACCGGGACGATGTGCAGCGGATGCAGGGCAGGGTGGTGCAGGAAATTCTGGCCCAGGATCGGTGATGCCACAGCATGGCGATGGAGGAACCGAGATTGGAGCGTGAGCCGTCGGGTCAGCTGCTGGGGAACCTGGTGCTGTTCGGCCGGGCCCTGCGCCGCCTGGGCATGGAGGTGACCCCGGCCCAGATCCAGGAGCTGGTGCGGGCCCTGGCCCACGTGGACCTGAGCCGCCGAGGGGACGTGAAGGACGCGGCCCGGGCCGTCCTGGTCAGCCGCAGGGAGCAGATCCCCCTCTTCGACCGGGCCTTCGACCTCTTCTGGCGCTCTTGGGAGGGCTGGCAGGGTCCCGGCTTCGACCTGGATGTCTCCGTCCAGCGGAGCCAGGCCCAGGAAGCGCTCCAGCACGTCCCGGAAGGGGAGGGGAACGAGCAGGGCGGCCCGGACAGCCCGGAGCAGGAGACGATCCTCCTCCGCTACAGCGCCCAGGAGCAGCTGCGCCACAAGGATTTCGCCCGGCTCACCCCCCAGGAGCGCAGCCAGGTCCAGCAGCTGATCCAGGAGATGCGCTGGACCTGGGCCCGACGCCGCAGCCGCCGTTTCGTGGCCGCACCAGGAGGCCGGCGGTTGGATCTGCGCCGCAGCTTCCGCCGCAACCTGCGCCATGGGGGCGAGATGCTCCACCTGGCCCGACGCCGGCCCAAGGAGAAGGCCCGGCCCCTGGTGCTCCTGTGCGACATCAGCGGCTCCATGGAGGGCTACACCCGGATGCTGCTCCAGTTTCTCCACGCGGTGACCCGAGGCGGGATGCTCCAGGAGCGCAATCGAGTGGAAGCCTTCGTCTTCGGCACCCGGCTCACCCGCATCACCCAGCAGCTGGGCCAGAGGGATGTGGACCAGGCCCTGGCCCAGGCGAGCCGAGCCGTCCAGGACTGGTCCGGGGGGACCCGCATGGGCCAGGCCTTGCGCACCTTCAACTTTCGCTGGGCCCGGCGGCTCCTGGGACAGGGGGCCCTGGTGCTGATCATCAGCGATGGCTGGGACCGGGGGGAGCCGGACCTGCTGGCCCAGGAGATGGCCCGGCTGCAGCGGAGCTGTCACCGGCTCATCTGGTTGAATCCGCTGCTGGGCTCGCCGGACTACCGTCCCCTAACCCGGGGCATGCAGGCCGCTCTGCCCTTCGTGGACGCCTTCCTGCCCGTCCACAACCTGGCCAGCCTGGAGCAGCTGGCCGCCCTGCTGGAGACGGGCCTGGCCTCCCGGCGGCCTGCCCGTCCTTGATGCACCCAGCGCCACACCACAGACCCAACTATGCACGAGATCCTGGCGGACATGGAACGCTGGCAACAGGAGGGCAAACGCACGGCCCTGGCCACGGTGGTCAAGGTCTACGGCTCCGCGCCCCGGCCCCTGGGCGCGAAGATGGCCGTGGCCGAGGACGGGGCCATGAGCGGCTCGGTGAGCGGCGGCTGCGTGGAGGGGGCCGTGGTCCAGGAGGCCCTGGCCGTGCTGGCCCAGGGCGCCCCCCGCCTGCTGGAGTTCGGCATCAGCGACGAGATGGCCTGGGACGTGGGCCTGGCCTGCGGGGGCGCCATCCAGGTCTTCGTGGAGCCCCTGGATCGAACCCAGGCCCCGATGAGAGCCTTCCTGGAGGCGGTGCAGGCCCAGCGGCTGGTGGCCCTGGCTACGGTGATCCAGGGTCCCGGCCTGGGGAGGAAGCTGCTGGTGGAGCCGTCGGGCCAGTCCACGGGCAGCCTGGGCCATCCCGAGCTGGACCGACAGGTGGCGGAGCGAGCCCGGGAGCTTCTCCGCCAGCAGCGCAGCCAGCGCATCCAGGTGACGGCCGGGGACGGGCCCAGCCCAGCGCCGGTGGAGGTCTTGGTGGACGTGCAGGCGCCGCCGCCTCGCCTGGTCATCGTGGGCGGGGTGCACATCGCCATCCCCCTGGTCACCTTCGCCCGGGCCCTGGGTTTCCGCACCGTGGTGGTGGACGCCCGCTCTGCCTTCGCCACGCCGGAGCGCTTCCGCCACGCGGACGAGCTGATCATCGGCTGGCCCGGGGAGATCCTGCAGGAGATGGGCCTGGACGAGTCCACCTGCGTGGTGACCCTGACCCACGATCCCAAGCTGGACAACCCGGCCCTGGAGGCGGCCCTGGCCCGGCCCGTCCGCTACGTGGGCGCGCTGGGCTCCCGGCGCACTCACGCCGCCCGGCTGAAGGCCTTGCGAGCGGCCGGCGTCCCGGAGGAGGCCCTGGCCCGCATCCACGCGCCGGTGGGGCTGGACCTGGGCGGTCGCCGGCCC
This sequence comes from Caldilineaceae bacterium, assembly GCA_015494005.1. Lineage (GTDB taxonomy): Bacteria > Chloroflexota > Anaerolineae > Caldilineales > Caldilineaceae > S144-5. The sequence continues at coordinate 1,782 of WGCB01000213.1, read as the reverse complement.
GAGGAGATCGCCCTGGCCATCATGGCCGAGATCGTGGCCGTCCTGAACCGGGGTGCGGGCCAGGAATCACCGGCACACGCAGAACCACACGGATCGCAGGCTGGCTGAAGCATCCGTGTCCAACTCTTCACACCAAAGGAGGATGATGGACCATGAAAGCCATCCGCGTCCATGAGTTTGGCGGACCCGAAGTGCTGCGCTACGAGGAGGTGCCCACGCCCGAGCCCGGCCCCGGGGAGGTCCGGGTGCGCATCGAGGCGGTGGGCGTGAACTTCATCGACACCTACCATCGCCGGGGCTGGTATCCCGTGCCCCGGCCCTTCACCCCGGGCGTGGAGGGGGCCGGCGTGGTGGATGCCCTGGGCCCGGACGTGACCGAGTTCAAAGTGGGGGAGCCGGTGGCCTACGCCCTGCAGCTGGGCTCCTACGCGGAGTACGCGGTGGTGCCGGAGGAGAAGCTGGTGCCCGTGCCCAAGAGCATGGACTCCCTGAAGGCCGCCGCAGCCATGGTCCAGGGGATGACGGCCCACTACCTGAGCCACGACACCTTCCCCCTGGAGGAGGAGCACCGAGCCCTGATCCATGCCGCGGCCGGGGGCACAGGGCGGCTCCTGGTGCAGATGGCCAAGATCCGGGGCGCCACGGTCTACGCCACCGTTTCCACCGAGGAGAAGGCGGAGCTGGCCCGGTCCGCCGGCGCGGACCATGTGATCCGCTACACGGAGGAGGACTTCCTGGAGGCAGTGCAGCGGCTGACCGACGGCCAGGGCGTCCACGTGGTCTACGACTCCGTGGGCGCGGCCACCTTCGACAAGGGGCTGGACTGCCTCACCCTGCGGGGGACCATGGTCCTCTTCGGCCAGGCCAGCGGACCGGTGCCTCCCCTCGATCCCCAGATCCTGAACCAGAAGGGCTCCCTCTTCCTCACCCGGCCCAGCCTGGGGCACTACGTGGCCACCCGGCACGAGCTCCTGCATCGGGCCTTCGACGTGCTGGAGTGGATCGCGGCCGGGGAGCTGGAGCTGCGCATCGACCGCATTTTCCCCCTGGCCGAGGCGGCGGAGGCGCACCGCTACCTGGAGGCCCGGCAGACCAAGGGGAAGGTGTTGCTGGTGCCGTGAAAAATGGGTGATTGGGCAAATGGCTGATTGAGTGCTTGGACGAAGGACGGCAGACGGTGGACGAAAGCCACCGGCGGCACACACGGGGCGGCACACACGGGACGGCACACACGGCGGCGCACACGACGGCTCCTTGTCTCCCGTGCCCCTTTCCCCGCTCGACCTGCCTGTTGACCTGGAGGTGACTCGTGCGTCACGCTATCCCAGTGGAGAGCCTGGGCCCCCAGGGCGGGGCCATGGCGAAGGCAGTGGAGGCCTGCGTCCACTGCGGCTTCTGCCTGCCTGCTTGCCCCACCTACCACGTGCTGAGCGAGGAGATGGACTCGCCCCGGGGCCGGATCGTGCTCATGAAGGAGGTCCTGGAAGGGGGCGTGGAGGCGGAGGAGGCCCTGCCCTACATCGACCGCTGCCTGGGCTGCCTGGGCTGTGTGACCGCCTGCCCCTCGGGCGTGGAGTACGGGGATCTCATCACCTCCTTCCGGGCCTGGTCCCAGGAGCGCCGGCGGCGACCGCTCCTGGAGCAGGCCACCCGCCGCCTGGTGGAGGAGACCCTGCCCTTCCCTGGCCGCTTCCGCTTGGCCGCCCGACTGGGTCAGCTGGCCAAGCCCCTGGCCCCCCTCCTGCCCGGCTCCCTGGGGGCCATGCTGGCGCTCCTGCCCGG
>WGCB01000212.1 GCA_015494005.1 Caldilineaceae bacterium | reverse complement strand
CATCAGGAAGGCCGGATCCGTCGCCCCGCAGGCCTCCTCGGCCGGAGGATGGACAGCCCTGTTTTCGTCACGATGTTCTCGGCTCATCTTATTCTCCTTCCTCAGGCGCCGGGAAGACCCCGTAGGGGGGCAGCTCCGGCGGTTCATCGGTCACAGGATCGCCACACATGCTCTCCAGGAAAGCGACCAGGTCGCTCTGCTCTTCCTCGGTGAGGTCCAGCGGGTAGATCTCCGGATCCTTGTTGGGGACATCCCCGCCGCCCGCGTTGTAGAAGGCCACCACCTCTTCCAGGGTCTGGAAGACGCCGTTGTGCATGTAGGGGGCAGTGTAGCAGAGATCCCGCAGGCTGGGCGTGCGGAACTTGCCCTTGTCCTCGTCCTGCTTGGTCACGTAGTAGAGCCCCAGGTCCTGGTCCGTGGTGCGGTAGACCTCCTCCGGGACACCCTTGGCCGCCTGCTCGTAGCGGAAGGTGATCTGCTTGAGCGGGCTGGTGTAGAATTCCGGATTCTGGGGCACGCCGATGGCGTGGTAGGTGCCATCGCTGGCCAGAGGACCGTTGTGGCAGGCGATGCAGTTGGCCTTGCCGTTGAAGAGCTCATAGCCCCGCTTGGCCTCCTCGGAGATGGCGTCCTCGTCCCCCTCGAAGAAGGCGTCCGCAGGCACGTTGCGGCTCACGATGGTGCGCTCGTAGGTGGCCACAGCCTTCAGGGCCGCGTCCCAGGTGGGGTACTCCAGGCCGAAGACGTCCTTGAAGCGCTCCACGTACTCGGGGATCTGGGCCAGGCGCTCCTCGGCCAGGGCGCTGTCCAGGTTGCCGGCCACCGCGCCGCCCCAGGCGCCCGCGTTCTGCTTCTCGATGCTCTTCTTGGCCCCGTCCCAGTTGTAGCGGGAATAGTAGGCCACGTTCAGGATGGTCTGGGCGTTGCGCCAGTGGCTGGTGCCGGCCCCACCGAAGGAGATGGCCGTGGGCACGCCCCAGCCGGTGCTGGCCGGATGACAGCTGTTGCAGCTCATGGAGCCGTCACCGGACATGCGGGGATCGAAGTAGAGCATCTTGCCCAGCTCCACCTTCTCCGGCGTGATGGGATTGTCGGGCGGCGCGACCACTGGGGGCAGGGGCGCCAGCGGCGGATAGGTGTCCTGCGCGGCGACCTGGGCCGGCTGCTGCCCGGACAGGATCAGGGCCAAGGCCAAAGCCAGCCCCATACCTAGCCAGAAGAGCAGCTTCCATGGTCGACGGGCGGCGGATGTTGATAGGCGTTCGAACATTGTCTGTTACCTCCCATTCCCCAGGCTGGCTAGGTAGTCCACGATAGCGTTGATCTCCTCTTCGCTCAAGGTCTCAACGAAGTTGGGCGGCATGACGTTGGCCGGGCAAGGACCGGACGGGCAGTTGGGCGCGATGTCCGCGTTGGGGTCCACGATGGACTGGTGCAGGTACTCCTCCACCGTCATGTCCGAAACCCGCTCGGCCACTTCCGCGGCCACGTTGCTGAGATCCGGCCCCACCTGTCCCATGGCCCCAGGCACACCCGGGATCACGTGGCAGGCGGCACAGCCACCCTTCTGGAAGCCCGCCAGAGCCAGCTCGGAGGGTCCAGCAGCCTCTTCTTCGGCTGGGGCCGCTTCCTCAGCCGGGGCCGCTTCCTCGGCCACAGGCTGGGCCTCGCCCGTGCCCAGGGGCACGACACCGTAGTCGGGCAGGGTGGGTTCCTCCACCGGGATGGGTTCGCTGCTCAGGCTTTCCAGGAAGGCCACCAGCTGGCCGATCTCTTCGTCGGTCAGGTTCAGGGGTTCCAGGCCAGCGGTCTGATCCGCGCCGCCACCCTCGTTGTAGAAGCGGACCACATCCTCCAGGGTGGCCAGGCTGCCGTTGTGCATGTAGGGCGCCGTCCGGCCCACTTCCCGCAGGCTGGGCGTGCGGAACTTGCCCCAGTCATCTTCTTCCTTGGTCAGCGCGTAGAGGCCCACGTCCTCCCGCAGGTTGCGGTAGTTGGGCACGCCGAACAGATAGAAGAAGCGGCGGAAGGTCAGGTGGCGCTCCGGATCGTTGAACATCTCCTGGTCCGTGGCCACACCGATGTTGTGGAAGTCGTTGTCGGTGAAGAGGGGGCCGCTGTGGCAGGTGCTGCACTGGGCCTTGTCCTGGAAGAGGGCCAGGCCCGCCTTGGCGTCCTCAGAGAGGGCGTCCGTGTCCCCAGCCAGGTACTGGTCGTAGGGCGTGGGCGGGGAGTTCAGGGTCTGCACGTAGGCGGTGATGGCGTTCAGGACCTTGCCGAAGCTGGGCTCGGCGCCGAAGGCCTTGTCGAAGAGCTCCACGTAGGCCGGCACCTGCTTGATCCGTTCCACCATGAGCCGCCCATCCATGGACATGAAGTGGGCTTCCGTCAGGTGATCCCGGACCAGGGTGGGCATGTCGCCCCCGTCCATGCGCCCATCCCAGTAGAGCCACTCCGCGTAGGCGGTGTTCAGCAGGGTGGGCGTGTTGCGGAAGTAACTGGTAGACGGGTAGCCACGGCTCAGGGCCTGGCCGTCGGTCCATGCCTTGTCCGGCTGGTGACAGCTGGCGCAGCTCAGGGAGACGTTCCCCGAGAGGCGTGGATCGAAGAAGAGGTACTTGCCCAGGACGATGAGGGCCTCGTCGGCTGGCTCCTTGGGCAGCTCCTGGAAGGGCTCCAGGACCGACTCCGCGGGCAGCTCCACCGGGATGCTCTCCGGGGCCATGGCCTCGCCGGTCGTGAACTCGGCCATCTTGTCCGTGCCCAGGGCGGCCAGATAACTGACGATGGTGTCCAGATCCTTCTCGCTCAGGGTCTCGCCGAAGCTCTGGAGCATCACGCCGGCCGGGCAGGGGCCGTTGGGGCACTCAGGAGCGATGAAGGCGTTGGGGTCCAGGATGGATTCCCGGATGTACTCCTCGGCCGTGTAGCCTTCCTTGCGGGAAGCCGCCACCGCGCCGATCTCCGAGAGGTTCGGGCCCACGGTTCCGGTGGCGCCGGGCACGCCAGCGATGGTGTGACAGTTGCCGCAACCTCCCT
>WGCB01000211.1 GCA_015494005.1 Caldilineaceae bacterium | reverse complement strand
GGATCAGGCTCAGGGGACGCTCCAGCTGGTAGGCCACCAGGCTGGCCGGGACGATGCCACCGGTGGCCACGCCCACCACCCGGTCCACTGGCGGGAACGCCATGGCCTTGAGCCGGCCCACGATCGTCAGAAAATCCAGGGTAACCACGGTGCTTCGCTCCTCTCCGCGTGTGGACGCAGCGACCCTGCGCCCCTAGCCAGCGCCCAGCACATCCAGGCTGCCCCAGACGGAGCACTCCTGGACCCACTGCCGCCGCAGCTCCTCTGGGATGTCGCCTCGCTCCAGGGCCTGCTGGGTGGCCGGGCTGCAGCGCAGCTCCACGCCGAAGCTGTTGGTCTGCCGCCCGGCGTCGCTGATGCGCCGGCGTAGGTTCGCCAGCCCCTGGATGGCCCCCTGGATCTCCCCGGCCACCAGCCCGTCGTCGCCGAACGAGCCCTGCAGACGGCCGCTGCCCTGGTCTGCCTTGCCGTCCTGCAGGCGCAGGAGCCGCCAGCTCCAGACCAGCCGCCCGTCCTCCTCCAGGGCCGTCACGTTCAGGGCGAAGTCCGCTCGGCTGCCCAGGGCCTCCCGGAAGAAGCGGTGCACGTCCGGGAAGCGGCGGGTGAAGCGGGCCGGGGGCAGGTTGCTGCGGCTGCGGCGGCCGTAGCCCTTGCTGCTCAGCCGCTCGTCCAGGACGGCCACCACGCCCCGGTCGTCGGCCCGGCGGATGAGCCGCCCGAAGCCCTGCTTCAGGGTCAGGGTCATCAGGGGGAGCATGTAGTCGCCGAAGCTGTTGCTCCCCTCGGCCTCGTCCAGGGCCTTCATCCGGGCGCTGTGCAGAGGGTCGCTGGGGCTGGGGAAGGGCAGTTTGTCCAGGACCACCAGGCTCAGGCCCTCCCCGGGCAGGTCCACCCCCTCCCAGAAGGAGCGGGTGGCCAGGAGCACGCTGTGGGGCGTCTCCCGGAACCAGGCCAGGAGGGCGTTGCGGGAGCCCTCGCCCTGGGCCCGGATGGGCCAGGGCTGGACCCGCTCCTCCCCGGCCAGCCGCTCCCGGACCTGGCGCAGGCCGCTCCAGTTGGTGAAGAGGCAGAGAGCCCGGCCTCGGCTCACCTCCAGCAGGCGCTGGATCTCCTCGGCCACCCGGTCGTAGTAGGCCTCCTTGTTGCGCCAGTCGTAGGCCGGCAGGGAGGGCTGGTAGAGGAGGGCCTGGTTGGGGTAGTCGAAGACGGGCGGCGCCACCAGCTCGATGGTGGGATCGGGCACGCCGCAGCGCCGCTTGAAGTGCTGGAAGTGGCCGTCCGTGGCCAGGGTGGCGCTGGTGCAGATGACCGTGCGCTGTTCCGGCTGGAAGAGGTGCTCGGCCAGGAGCTCCCCGGGGTCCAGGGGGGCGGCGTGGAGGCGCAGGCGCACGTAGCGCTGGCCAGAGACCCGCTCCGCGTAGCGCACCATCTGCCCATCACGCCGGGCGGTGGCCAGGGTCTGGAACTTGTCGATGATAGCGGCCAGGTTCTCCAGGGCCAGCTCGTAGTGGGCCCGGCCCTCGTCGGCCTCGTCCTGGCGTCGCCGGGTCGTCTCCCCGCCGCTCTCCTCTCGGTAGGGGTTCTCCTGGCGCATGCGTTCCAGCACCCGGGTCAGCCGGGCGCTCAAGCTGCTCAGCCCGGCCGGCTCGCCCTGGAGGGGAAAGGTGGCCTCATCGCTCAGGTGGGCGATCTCCTCGAAGGCCAGGAAGTTGCGCTCCTTGAGCTCGTCCACCTGCTCGTCCCCCAGATGCTCCTGGAAGACGGCCCGGTTGAGGAGCTGCTCCAGGGAGTAGTTGGTGACCTCTGTCTCGAAGACCGCGGTGGCGGTGCTCTCCAGCTGGTGGGCCTCGTCCACGATGACGATGGGCGCTGGGGGCAGCAGGCGCTCCCCGGCCTCGGCCAGCTGCAGCGCGGTGAGGAGCAGGTGGTGGTTGGTGATGATCACCTGGGCCTCCGCGGCCCGGTCCCGCATGAAGTTCACCCAGCAGGCGTCGTGGTAGTGGGGGCAATCCTGGTGCAGGCAGTCGTCCGAGAAGCTGACCGTGCGCCGGCGCAGATCGCTCTCCAGCTCGAAGGGCAGGTCGTCCACGTCCCCGGTCACCGTCTCCTGAAGCCAGCCGTGCAGGTGGATGGCCTGGCGATGGCCGGCCAGGGGCGCCAGATCCTCGGCCACCTCCTCCAGGGAGTCCCCCTGGGCCAGCCGCTCGTCCAGCTGGGCCAGCCAAAGCTGCTGCTGGTACTCCTTCTCCCACTTGTAGGTGCAGACGTAGTTGCTCCGCCCCTTGACCACCACCGCGTCGATCTCCCGGCCCAGCACCCGGCTCAGAAAAGGGATCTCCTTGGTGTGGAGCTGGTGCTGCAGGGATTTGTTGGCCGTGGCCACCACCACGGTCTTGCCGCTGAGGAGGGCCGGGAGCAGGTAGGCCAGGGACTTTCCCGTGCCCGTGGGGGCCTCGATGAGGGCTGTGGTCCGCTCCAGGATGGCCCGCTGCACGGCCTTGGCCATCTGCAGCTGGCTGGGCCGCAGCTCGTAGCCCTCCAACAGCTGGGCCAGGGGACCTTCCGGCCCGAAGAAGTCGGCCAGGTCCACGCCTTCCAGGGGCGAGGGGGCTTCTTCCCGGGCCTCGTCCTCG
>WGCB01000210.1 GCA_015494005.1 Caldilineaceae bacterium | reverse complement strand
CTGCAGCTGGCCATCCTGCTGGCCTGGTACTACGGATTCCTGCCCTACTGGCTCCTCTGGCGGCGGGGAACACGGATCCTGGACCAGCCCTGCGATTGACCCGGGAGGCGCCTACATGGGGAAATCTCAGCCCAGCGACCGAGACTGGCGAGACTTGGGCTACCTGCGCCAGGGGACAGCACGCCAGCAGGCGGCATACCAGGCCCTCCAGGAGCTCGGTCTCTTCCAGGATCTGGCCGCCTACGACCCAGTGCTCATCGGCACGGTTCCCCTGGGCGTGGACCTGCCCCACAGCGATCTGGACATCGCCTGCCATGCGCCGGACCTGACCGTCTTCCTGGGCGAAGTGACGGCCCTCTACGGTCAGCGGCCCGATTTCCGCCTGGCCCGCAAGACCATCCGGGGCGTGGCGTCGGTGGTGATCCACTTCTCCCACGCCGGCTTTCCGGTGGAGATCTTCGCCCAGCCCCAGCCCGTGGAGCGCCAGCACGGTTATCGGCACATGCTGGTGGAGGCTCGCCTGCTGGCCCTGGGCGGGGAAGAAGCCCGGAAAGCCATCCGGGCCCTGAAAGCTGCCGGCCTCAAGACCGAGCCAGCCTTCGCCCACCATTTTCGCCTCCGCGGGGATCCCTACGAACGCCTCTGGCAGCTCTCCTTCGTGGACGACGCCACCCTGGCCCGAGTCGTGGGAGAAGCCGACCATCCGTCCCTGGCGTCTGTCCCGTGCCCTTTCTGCCGAATCGTGGCCGGCCAGGAGGAGGCCAGCCGAGTGCTGGAGACAGCCACGGTGCTGGCCTTCATGAATCGGCGCCAGTACAACCCTGGCCACGTCCTGGTCATCCCCAAACCGCACATCCCCACGGTGGACCAGCTCCCGGAGACCCTGGCCGGGGAGCTGTTTCGTGTCGTGGTCCGGATGGCCCGGGCCATCCAGGCCAGCTTCCAGCCCCCTGGGCTGAGCATCTGGCAGTCCAACGGCCCGGCCGCCGGCCAGGAGATCCCTCACCTGCACATCCACCTGCTGCCCCGTTTCCCGGACGATGGGGCCCTCCGTTTCTACGCCGGGAGTCCTCCGCCCATCCAGCCCCGGGCCTCCCTGGAGCTCCTGGCTCAGCGCCTGCGAGAGCACCTCTTCCTGTAGGCGCGCCCCTTCCACAGCCACTTGCAACACTGCCCACGTCGCTTTTCCGAAAAACTTTGCTGCAAAATTGTTTCGAAATTTCATGTTGACGTAAGTCTTGGCCTTGGGGCAAGCTGCGATCATTTTTGCAGTGGAGCGTGCTCCTCTTCCGCCGCTGTCGTCGAGAGCAAGTTTTCCTGGATAACTGCTTCCCAAGTCCCCGAGGTGGCTTTTTTGCCTGACGCAAAAATTAAATTTGACCGAATTACCTAGGCGATATCCCCGAAAACCGGCGGTTTTGTCGCATCCATCCTGGTTGACGAATGCCTTCAGCTCCGCTACACTGTGTACACGGTCGCACGAAAGCGCCACAGGAAATCAGCCGAAACTCGGGATTCGACCTCGATCTTTCACCCCGAATCCGTTCGCACGGCAGCAAAAGATATGGCGAGGAAAGCATGATCGATCGGACTTTGGTAAGGAATGGGACAGCTGGCGCCGCTCCCTTGGAAGTCACACCGGAGGCGGACGCCAAATCGGACTGGCAGTCGTTTGTCCTGGAGCGCAACGGCTGCCGACTGCACTACTGGTTGACCGGCCCAGAGGACGGCCCGGTGGTCGTCCTCTCCCACGGCACAGGCATGGACCATCGCTCCTTTGCCGAGCAAGTGCCCCACGTGAACGGCGTGTTCCGGCTCCTGCTCTGGGACATCCGGGGGCATGGCCTGTCCAAGCCCATGGGGCTTTTCACCTTGGAGGAGGCCGCCGCTGACCTGCTGGCCATCCTGGATCACCATGACTTCCAGGAAGTGACCCTGGTCGGCCTCTCTCTGGGGGCCTACATCTCTCAGCTGGTGAACTACCATCACCCGGAGCGAGTCAAGGCACTCTTCCTCACCAGCTGCACCTTCCTCACGGAACGGCCTGGTTGGTTCCGGCAGCTGAAGCATCGCCTCTCCGACTGGATGCTGGCCTTGACACCCTACTCAGTGGTCAAAGCCCAGGCCGCCTTCTACGTTTCCACCCACTCCGGAGTCTACCCCTACGTCCACGAGGCCATGGATCGGCTCTCCAAAGGGGAGCTGCGCAGAGTCCAGCAGGCCATCACTCGGACCCACATCCCAGAGCCGGACTATCGTTTCCAGAAGCCCTGTCAGCTGGCGTATGGAGGCTACAGCAAGTTCAAATACATCAAGCAGGCCCTCCAGGAGCGCGCCGAGCGGGATGAGCACTGCACGGTCAAGTGCATCCCTGGGGCCGGGCACAACGCCAACCAGGACAACCCGGAGTTCTACAACGAGATCCTGGAAAACTTCCTCTTCCGCGTGTACCCCTACCACATCCCCATCGAGCGGTTGCGCAGCCGGGATTGGTACTAGCCAGAGTGGTGGGCGAAGGAACCTCCTGAACAGAGAGGCGGGCGTCCATGGACGCCCGCCTCTCGCGTTGTCTACCGCTTTCGTGACCGTCTGCCCTGTGGACGCCGCTCAGCTCACCGCCAGGACCGTGGGCTCGGTGACCCGCACCAGCTCGTCCACGGTCAGCTCCAGCATGGTGCGGTCGTCCCCACCCCCGGCGTAAACCAGGCCGCCCTCGCGTTCGGCCAGGGCCACCACCGCCTGGTCCAGGATCACCGGTAGGCGGGTGCGGTGGCCGAAGGGGGGCACCCCTCCCACGGGGTACCCCAGCCAGGCCAGGACCACCTCCGGCGAGGCCAGCTTGACCCGCTTCTTCCCCACGCCGAAATGCCGGGCCAAGGGCCCCTTCTCCACCCGGCTCTCCCCACAGCTGATCACCACCACAGGCCGAGGCGGCGCGTCCGGCTGGCCGGGCTGGGCCACCAGGAAGAGCAGGGTTTTGACGATCCGCTCCGGGGCCACGCCAAGCGCCGCAGCCGCCGCGGGCACGGTGGGCGTGTCGCCGATGTCCCGGAGCAGCCGAGCCTGGATGCCGGCCTCGTCCAGGAAGCGCTGCAGATCGCTGGGGCCCCAAGGTGGGTGGGAAGTGGTGGATGCGTTCATGGCCTACCCCGTAGCGGCGCCTGAGGGACGCCTGCCGAGTGAGGAGCTTTGTTCCGGCTTTTGGGTCCGTGCTATCATGCCCGGAGCCTGGAGCAAAGTCGGTGATGGATGTCTGTGCTTGGGAAATGGGAGGATGTTCGATGCAACAAGGATGGATCCCACAACGAGATACCACCGCTCCAGCCCTCGCCTCCCCGGTCCACGGGGCAGTGGATGCTGAGGAGCTGGCTGCCCTGGGCCTGGATCCCACCCAGGTGACGGTCTTCTCCGCCAGCGTGAACCCCTACGGCCCGCCTCCGAGGATCCTCCAGGCGGTGCGCCAGGCCGTCACCGAGCAGAACCTGGCCCGCTACCCGGGTCCCGAGTGCCGGGAGCTGCGTCGGGCCCTGGCCCGGCATCACGGACTGGACCCGACGTGGATCTGGGTGGGCAACGGCAGCGCGGAGCTCATCTGGCTGCTGGCCCGGGCTCTGGGAG
>WGCB01000209.1 GCA_015494005.1 Caldilineaceae bacterium | reverse complement strand
CCGCCACCCGCTCGGCCCCGTCCTCGGCCCGGTAGCGGTCCGTGGCCACCACCACGGCCACCGCCTCGCCCACGTAGCGCACCCTGTCCCAGGCCAGGGGATGCCAGTCGGTGACCCGGTAGGAGGGCTCGTCCAGCAGGGCCCGGATGGGGCGCACCTGGCGGCGCAGCTCCGGGCCGGTGATCACCGCCAGGACGCCGGGCAGGGCCAGGGCCGCGTCCGTGGCGATCTCCAGGATGCGGGCGTGGGCGTGGGGGCTGCGCACGAAGGCCACGTGCAGGGTGCCGGGCAGGTGGATGTCGTCCAGGTAGCGGCCCAGCCCCCGGAGCAGGGGCAGGTGCTCCCGGCAGGGGATGCTGCCGGTGGCCTCGGGCAGGGTGTCGGACAGGGCATTGGGCAGGGCGTCAGTCATGGCCTCCCACCTCCAGGTAGGGCAGCACATCCGCCAGGCCGATGGCCTCGGTCCGGGCCTGGAAGACCACGCTGCCCTTGTCCATGATGATGACCCGGTCACTGAACTTCAGGGCCAGCTCCACCTCCTGTTCCACCAGGAGGATGCTCACGCCGCTCTCCTCGTGCATCTCCCGCAAGGTCTCGATCACGTGCCAGACCAGGCGGGGCATGAGGCCGGCGGTGGGTTCGTCCAACAGGATGAGGCGAGGCTGGGCCAGCCAGGCCCGGGCGATGGCCAGCATCTGCCGCTCTCCGCCGGAGAGGGTGCCGGCCTGCTGGTTGAGCCGCTCCTTCAGGTTGGGAAAGTAGGCGAAAATGCGCTCCAGACGGCGCCGGAAGTCCCCGTTCACGGTCAGGTTGAAGCGCAGGTTCTCGGCCACGGTGAGCCGGGGGAAGACGTTGGGCCCCTGGAGCACGTGAGCCACCCCCAGCTGGGCGATGCGATAGGCCGGCAGCTCGTGGATGGGCTGCCCCTCCAGGAAGATGGCCCCGGCTCGGGGCGGCGTCAGCCCGGTGATGGCCCGCAGGGTGGTGGTCTTGCCCACGCCGTTGCGCCCCAGGAGGGCCACGAACTCCCCGGGCTGCACGGTCAAGGAGACCTGGTGCAGGATGTGCATCTTGTCGTAGAAGACGTCGATCTCCTCCACGGCGAGGAGGGCGGTGGGATCGGGCATGGTGGGTGGCTAGGTGATTGGCTAGGTGATTGGGCGGCAGGGTGACTGGACCTGGGATGCTCCCGCTCGGTCCGGGCATCCGGTCACCCTGCCGCGAACGCGAGTGTGTCCACGGGCCTCAGCCGTGCTGGGACAGGTAGATCTCCTGCACCTTCGGGTTGGCCCGGATCTCCTGGGGCGTGCCCTGGGCCAGGAGCTGGCCAAAGTGGAGCACGGAGATGGTGTCGGCCAGGCTCATGACCACCCGCATGTCGTGCTCCACCATGACCAGGGTGGTTTTGCCCTGGAGGGAGCGGATGAGCTGCATGATCTCGTCCGTCTCGGCGTGGCTCAGGCCGGCGGTGGGCTCGTCCAGGAGGAGGAGCTGGGGAGACTGGGCCAGGGCCAGGCCGATCTCCAGCCGCTTCTGCTCCCCGTGGGCCAGCTCGGATGCCGGCAGATCCGCCTTGTCCGCCAGGTGGATCTGGTCCAGGACCTGGGCCACCCGCTCCCGGATCTGGGCCTGGCGCCCGCCGTTGAGCCAGAGGGAGGCCAGGCCATGCCCCACCCCGGCCTGGACATTCTGGGCCACGGTCAGGGAGGGGAAGATCTGGGGGATCTGGAAGGCCTTGGCGATGCCCAGCCGGGCGATGCGGTGGCTGGGCAGGTGGTGGATGGGCTGACCGTTCAGGAAGATCTCGCCCCGAGTAGGGGTCAGCTCCCCCATGATCAGGCGCAGGAGGGTGGTCTTCCCCGCGCCGTTGGGGCCGATGACCGCCCGGGTCTCCAGGGCATCCACCTGGAAGTCCAGCCCCTGGATGGCCGCCACGCCGCCGAAATGCTTGGTCAAGTTGCGGGTGGTCAGCAGCACAGTCACCCTCCCATCCGCTTGCGCAGGGCGCCCACCACACCCTGGGGCGCGAAGAGGACCACGCCGATGAGCACCAGGCCCAGGAGCAAGGGGTAGCCGTGGGCCCAGATGTCGCTCAGGAACTCCCGGGCGAAGAGGAGCACCCCGGTCCCCACCACTGGGCCCAGGAGCGTCCCCGCGCCGCCCACCAGGGTCCAGATGATGGCGTCCGCGGCCACAGTCCAGCTGGCGGAGCTGGGGATGACGTAGGCAGTGACCAGGGCGTCCAAGGCCCCGGCCAGCCCGGCGATGCCCCCGGCGATGACGAAGGCAACGAACTTCAGGCGCAGGGTGTCGTAGCCCAGGACCGCGGCCCGGGCCTCGTTCTCCCGCACCAGCAGGAAGGCCTGTCCCAGCGGCGTGGCCAGGAGCCAGCGCAGGAAGAACATCGTCGCCAGGAAGCAGGGCAGCACCGCGTAGTAGCTGACCGTGGGATCGAAGAAGCTGTACTGGCCCAGGAGCTTGGGCGGGATGATGTTCAGGCCGTTGTCGCCCCCGGTCCAGGCGCTCTGGTCCTGGCCCAGGAGCACCAGCACCACCGTGGGCACCGCGGTGATGATGATGAAACCGTGTCCCCGCACCCGCACGGCCAGGCTCCCCACCAGGGCCGCGCTGACCATCCCGGTCAACACCCCGGCCGGCAGGAGCAGCCCCACTCCCGGCTTCCACTGGCGGATGAGCAGGGCCACGGTGTAGGCTCCCACGGTGAAGTAGACAGACTGGCCCAGGCTGAGCAGGCCGGTGTAGCCGAAGAGCAGGTTGAAGCTCTGGGCGAAGAGGATGAAGAGCAGGATCTCGGCCAGGAAGAAGACCCAGAAGGAGTCCAGGAAGGTGGGGGCCAGGACCAGTCCCAGGATCCCCGCTGCCCCGGCCAGCAGCTGCCACCGGTTACCGGACATCTTCCCCCTCGCGCAAGGGTGCAGTGACGTGGATCATTCCGCCTGCTTCTCCCCGAACAGGCCCTGGGGGCGGATCACCAGGAGCAGACCCAGGGCCAGGAAGGTGATCATCCGGGCGGCGGTGGGCCGGGTGACCAGGGTGAGCAGGTTCTCCAGCTCCGCGGCGCCGATGGCCACCAGGACCGTGCCCCACAGGTTGCCCGTGCCCCCCACGATGACCACCACGAAGGCCAGGATGACGATGTCCACACCCATCAGGTAGTGGACCCCCACGATGGGCGCGACGAGGACGCCGGAGAGGGCGGCCAGCCCCGTGCCCAGGGCGAAGGTCAGGGAGTAGACTCGGGGCACAGGCACGCCCTGGACCAGGGCCAGCTCCCGGTGCTGGTTCACGGCCCGGACCCAACTGCCCCAGCGGGTGCGCTTCAGGAAGAGGTCCAGCCCGCCGATGGCCAGCATGGCGCAGAGGGCCACCACCAGCCGGTAGCCGGGATAGGTGATCGAGCCCAGGCGCAGCTGCAGGCCGAAGGGGTCCGGCACAGCCCGGTTGGAGAGGCCGAAGGTCAGGCCCACAGTCTGCTCCAGGGCCAGGAGGATGCCGAAGGTGGCCAGGATGGTCATCACCGGCCGGTCCAGCAGGGGCCGTAGCACCAGCCGCTCGGTCACCGCGCCGATGAGGCCCACCAGGATGCAGGCCGCCAGCAGCCCGCCCCAGAAGCCCAGGCTGGGCAACAGGACCAGGGCGATCACCGCGCCCAGCATGTAGAAGGTGCCGTGGGCCACGTTGATGATCCCCAGGATGCCGTAGATCAGGTTCAGGCCCAGGGCCACCAGGGCCACGATCCAGCCCCAGACGAAGCCGTTCAGGAGTTGCGGAAGTCCGATCATGGATGGGTCATGGGATGGAGACAGGAACGTGCCACGGGCCGCGCCGGGGGCCAGGGGCAATCGTCCCCGATCCCCCTGGCGCGGGTTCCACTAGGACGCGGTGTAGTCCACCGGCGGATCGTAGAAGCCTTCCTCCTTGGGCAGGGTGGCCACCACCACCAGCTTGCCGCCCTGGGTCTGCTCGATGAAGTAGTCCCGGAAGGCCCGGTGATCCTCCGGGCGGATGACGAAGTCCCCGGAGGGGAAGTCCAGGCTGGCCGTGGCCTTGAAGCCTTCCAGGGTCTGGATCAGGGCCATGTTGTCGTCCTTGCTCTGCCAGCCGCTGGCCTCGATGGCGTGCTTCAGCAGGTGGATGTTGACCCAGGGCACCCAGTAGTGCTCCTCGGTGAGGATGGCGTCGCCTCCGATCTCGTAGCCGTTGTCGTCCACGCCCACCAGGGCCCGCAGCTCCTTATTGTACTCCCGCAGATGCTCGGGGATCTGGTCCAGGCTGCGGGGGAACTCGGTGATGTAGGTCTGGCCATCGGGTAGACCCGCGGGGTCCAGCCCCTCCAGCACCCCCACGCTGGCCAGGATCTTCACCTTGTCGAAGACGCCAGCGGCCTGGGCCTGGCTGTTGAAGCGGATGGCCGCCCCGCCGAAGAAGGAGTGGTAGAGCACATCCGTGTTCTCCAGGTCCAGCTGGTTGAAGAGGGGCACGAAATCCTCGGTGAGCAGGGGCGCTACCACGCTGCTCACGATCTCGCCGCCGGCTGTGGGGATCAGCTCGCTGAAGTAGTCCTGCTGGGACTTGCCCCAGGTGGTGTCCGAGGTGAGGAAGGACCAGCGGGTGCCCAGATTCTCCAGGGCCCACTTGTAGGCGGCCTGGGCCTTGATGCGGGTGTTGTGGCCCAGGCGGAAGACGTGGCGGTTGGCCTCGGGCTGGCCAGGGGCCACGGGCACATCGTCCGAGGGGAAGTAGAGGGTGTTCAGCTCCGGCGCCAGGGCCGCGGAGGGCTTGTTGATGTTGGCGATGATGGAGCCCAGGACGAAGTCCGCCTTGTCGTCCAGGATGAGCCGGCGCATGGCATCCAGCCCCTGGTCCGGGTTGGAGCCGCTGTCCCGGGTCACCAGCTTGACCTCCCGGCCAGCGATGCCCCCCATCTCGTTGATGCGCGCCACCGCGGCCTGGGCTGCCCGGTCGTTCCAGAAGCCGAAGACCGAGGCCACGCCGGTCAGCTCTGGCTGGTGGCCGATGATGATGGGTCCGCTGGGCCCGCTGGCGCCCGATCCCGTGGACGAGGCGCTAGGCGCGGGTGGCGGTGCGCAGCTGCTGAGGAGTGTGGGCATCAGGGAGAGCCCTGCGGCCGCCCCCAGCCCCTTGAGAAACTGCCGTCGGTTGATGCGGTGTGCCATGGAGAACCTCCTTCCTTTCGTAGTGCCCTCTCCGAGGACGTGGTCGCGGCGACGCGTGGTCGCGGCCTCTCGCTCTGACGTTCACTCCGGGGGAACACACGGTCAGGTGGAT
>WGCB01000208.1 GCA_015494005.1 Caldilineaceae bacterium | reverse complement strand
GGTGAAGTCGTCGATGACGAAGACCGCGCCGCCGGTGGCCGTGTCCACGTCCAGGATGGCGTAGGCCACCGGGCTCTCCACGGAGCGGACGCTGAGGGTGGCGCTGCTCCGGGGCGCACCGGGCTGGTTGCAGGTGCCGTCGCCCTTGGGCAGGACGCTGGTGTTGCTGTTCACCAGATTGTCCTGGCTGTCGTAGAGGCGGATGCGGATGGGCTGTCCTTCACCGCTCTGGAACAGGGCGCTGACGGTCACCGGAGGCTGAAGCTCCTGGGGGAAGTCCGCCCGAATGGCGAAACTGGACTTGCCGATGCTGTCCGGGACGGTGGAGACGCCGGTGCCCAGCTTCTGGTTGGCGTCGGCCGGGGGAACGCAGGCGCTGGTGGCGCTGTTCTTCACCAGGCCGATCTGGGCGACGGACGAGCTGCCCGGGGCCACGGTGAACTTCACGCCGGTGGCCGGATCCACGTAGGGATCGATCACCTGGCGATCGGCCGTGCCCAGGTTGGGCGTCTCGAAGTCGATGGTGGTGGCCAGCGGCGCGGCATTGGCGGAGGCGAAGTAGATGCCTCCGACCAGCGCCACCAGCAGGGTCAGGATGGCGATGAACGGTTTCTTCAGAACGGGGCATGTAGCAGTTGCTCTCTTCACAGTGTCCTCCTTCCTCTCGATGGGAACGCAATGGGATGCACGGTGCTCGCTGCGGAAACACGGGTGTGCTGCTGGATCGGTGTGGAAACACGGACTGGAATAAGGGGGACAACGACGGAGGGTACGATGGCGACTGAGCTCAGGACGCCGGGCGTCCGTCCAAGCGGACCGGCTCGGCTGGTGGAGCGGAGCTGGGAGGGGACACCTGGTGTCGCCCGGCATGGCCACGCCTGGGGGGAGGCCGTAGCCATGGAAGGGCATCGCCAACGTGTACGGGGATCCTACACCGTCGGCTCGGCCCGGACAATGGCCCGGGTCACAGCCGAGGTGTGCGACAGATCACAGCGCGGGATGGGAAACGGCCTCTCCTCGGAAGCAGGCGGGGAGGCGGAACAGGGGCGAAGCCGAGCCAGGATGCCCGACTCCGCCCCTGGATGTGGCAGAGGGGGAAAGTTCAGCGCAGGCCGGCCAATTCCTGGAGGGTGTGCCAGTTGGCCAGGCGATCCGCCTGGGCGTCCAGGAGCATCTGGCTGGGGTTGCCGTCCTTGTCGAAATGCTTGGCGAAGCGGCCCTCGCCCCGAGCGAAGTCGATGAAGGTGAAGGGCTCCTTCGTCTTGGGATTGACGTACCAGTCCTCCTTCACGTTGGGGTTGCCCTTCAGGCTCAGCCGCTCCCGGATGGTGTCCCCGGCCCGTGGATCGTAGATGAGCAGGGGGAATGCTCGGCTGTCCACCGCGGCCCGGGCCCGCTGGGAGGCCTCGTTGTCCCCCACGCCATGCTCCGGCTGGCAGGTGGTGTAGACGTTGACGATGGCCGGGCCAGGGAACTCGTTGGCCGCCATCACCGCCCGGTAGAAGTGGTTGATGTGGGCGGCGGTGGTCTGGGCCACGAAGACGTTGGGGTGCATCATGGCGATCTGGGCGATCTCCTTGCGCCGCTCCTGCTTGCCCTGCTGGGCCTTGCCGAAGGGGGACATCTTGGTGCCCTGGCCGGTGAAGGTGCCGGTGGAGGCCTGGCCGCCGGTGTTGGAGTAGACCTGGGTGTCCAGGATCAGCACCTTGATGTCCATGCCGCTGGCCAGCATCCGGCTCAGGGAGGCGAAGCCGATGTCGAACATGGCCCCGTCCCCGCCGATGACCCAGAGGCGCTTCTCGTGCCAGCCCATCTGGTCCCACCGGGCCCGGACGCCCATGGCATCCGTGGCCGCGTTCTCGAAGAGGGAATTGGTCCAGGAGACGGTCCAGGGGTTGTAGGGGTAGGTGCTGCCGTAGACCGTGGAGCAGCCCGTGGCGTTGACGATGCCGATGTTCTCCCGGCCCACCTGGAAGGAGGTGGCGGCCATCCACATGCGCAGAGCCGTGGCCTCGCCGCAGCCGGCGCAGGAGCCGGCCCCGCCCACGTAGCCCAGGGTGCGGTCCGCCAGCATCATGTCCACCAGCACTCGCTCGTTGATGAAGCGGTCCGGGGTGGGGGGCAGCTTGCGGAAGAAGTCGAAGCCGGCCTTGAAGGTGGGGATGGTGTCGTCCTCCTTCTCGATCATCTTCAGCGCGTCGTAGCCCAGGTCGTGGCAGACCTGGACGCACTCCGCGCAGCCCTTGCACTTGGTGGGGTCGATGAAAATGCCGAAGAGGCCGCCGCTGCCCGGGTTCTTCTTCTCCGGCACCTTGTAGAACTTGTTGGTCTCGGCCCACTGCTCCCGCAGCCACTGCCGATACTCCTCCGGGGCCTGGGCCAGCATCTCCTCCAGGACCTGGGGCTCCACCACCTTGCCCAGGATGGCCGTGTCCGGGCACTCCGTGACGCAGGTCATGCAGCCCACGCAGTTCTCGTGGACGAACTCCGGGATCTCCGGGGCGATGTAGGAGAAGTCCCGGAAGGCGCCGGTGCCCGGGGGCACCAGGGAGCGGGCCACTCCCAGGTCCGCGGGGAGCTCGTCGTCCGCGCCCTGGCTGTAGGCCCCCACCACCCGCTCGTTGAAGTCCTCCACGTAGCCTTCCAGGTCGAACTCGAAGATGGTGGTCTCCATCCCGAAGGTGTGGGTCTCCATGCTGGCACCGGACTCCTTGACCAGGGAGCCCAGGCCGCTGCTGCCTGGCTGGCGAGAGTGGATGGTCTTCGCTGGCTTGACCCCCTGGCTCTCGTCCGTCAGCAGGTCGTCGATGAGAAA
Source organism: Caldilineaceae bacterium (assembly GCA_015494005.1). Lineage (GTDB taxonomy): Bacteria > Chloroflexota > Anaerolineae > Caldilineales > Caldilineaceae > S144-5. Next base: position 5,517 of record WGCB01000208.1, on the reverse strand, counting down.
AATCGGTGAATTCTGTGCCATGGTACCGTCCTTTTTATGTGTAAACGGGATCCGGCGGCGAAGGAACGCCCGCCTCCCGCGTTTTTGCCCTAACTTCTAACTCCCAACTTCCGACTCCCAACTTCCGACTTCCAACTCCCAACTCCCAGCTCCTAGCCCTGCAACGGCAGCCGGGCCAGGTCCGTCACCGAGAGGATGCCCACGGGCTTCTTGTGGCCGTTCTCCTGCTGGACCACCACCAGCCGGTGGATGCGGTTCTCGATGATGCGCTCCACGGCCTGGCTCAGGGGTTCGTCCGGGGTGGTGGTGATCACCTCCCGGGTCATGATGTGCTCGGGCAGGATGTCCGGCAGGGAGCTGAACTCCCGGTTGCTGGCCTCGGCCTTCACCAGGTCCGTCTGGCTGATGAGGCCCTCCAGGTGGCCTTCCTGGTCCACCACCACCACGGCGCTGATGTTCTGCTGGGCCATGGCCTGAGCCACCTTGTCCAGGGGCGTGTCCGGCAGGCAGGCGATGACCCCATGGTGCATCACGTCCTTCACCCGCTTGTCCCGGGTCTCCAGCTTGATCTGCTCCTGGGTGTCGATGATGCTCCGGGGGATCTCCTGGACCTCGCTGTAGCCCCGGCGCACCGCGGTCAGGTTGTCCTGCACCACCTGCTCGCCTCGCTTGCCGAAGTACTTGCGCAGGCTCTTCTCCACCCCGGCCATGAGCTCGTCCTGGCTGATCTGCCGGGCCTGGAGGAAGGGGGTGGCCTTGAGGAAGACGCCCAGGAGCACGATGCCCTGCATGCGCACCTGCAGGTCCGGGGAGGTGGCCACCTCTCGGGCGATGGCCGCCGCGTCCAGGTAGAGCACCCGGATGTTCTTGCGCCGGATGATGCGCCGGGCGTACTCGGGGATGTGCTCCCAGACCTCCACTGGGTCCGTGTAGCGGGACTGGACGAAGACGGTGCCTCCTTCCTGGAGGCCGCTCAGGGGGTTGCCCAGGTTGAAGGCGTTCACGTCGTTCAGGGGCACGAACTCCACGAACTTCAGCTCGCTGTGGATGCGGATGGGCTCCTCCGCCGCGGTCAGGTAGTAGGTGGTGGGCAGGCCCTTCTTCTCCGAGCCGTACTTGGGGTAGGCCTGCACGTAGAGGTTGAAGAGGTCCCCCACGATGGTGGCGATGACCTTGTTGGTGGTCACCGAGCCGAAGCCGCCCACCGAGTGGCCCCGCATGGAGAAGGCCCCAGGCGGCCGCACATCCGGGTCCTGGGCTGTCTCCAGGGCCAGCTCGTGCTTGATGCCCAGGACGAAGTAGCGGCGGCCGTTCGCCATCATGTTCTGGACCGTGGCGATGAAGTCCCCGGGGCGCACGTCCCGGCTGCCCAGCCCCGCGGATCCGCTGTAGATGGTGGGGATGCGGTGGATGCGGGGGTAGCCCGGCGCGTCGTTCAGCGCGTCGGTGAAGGCGGCCTTGATCTCCGCGGTGAGGGGGTTGCTCTGGCCCATGGGGTTGTCCATGCGCTCCAGCACCGCGAAGGCCTTGGTGTGGCCCAGGGCCTCCACCAGCTCCGGGCCGGGGAAGGGGCGGAAGCAGGTCACGTGGACCACGCCCACCTTCAGGCCCATCTCGTCCCGCATGTAGTCGCAGGTGGCCGCGGCTGTCTCCGCCAGGGTGCCCATGCAGACGATGGCGTACTCCGCGTCCTCCATGCGGTAGCTCTCCACCAGGTCATAGCGCCGGCCGGTGAGCCGGTGGAACTCCGCCATGGCCTCCTGCAGGATGGGCTTGACCCGGTCGTAGAAGTAGCGCTGGGCGATCTTGCCCTTCATGTAGCTGTCCTGGTTCTGGACCACGCCGGACATGACCGGGTGGGCGGGGTCCATGAGGTTGCGCAGCTTCTCGCTGGGCGGGCCCACGTACTCCGCCATGAGGTCCGGCTCGGGCAGGAGCACGTTCTCGATGGTGTGGGTAGTCAGGAAGCCGTCCTGCACGTTGAAGAAGGGGGTCTCGCTCTCCTCCGCGGCCCGGCGGGCGATGAGGGCCAGGTCGGCCGCGCCCTGGGCGTTCCGGGCCATGAGGATGCCCCAGCCGGTGTCCGCCACCCCCATGATGTCATCGTGGCCGGCGTGGACGTTCAGGCTCTGGCTGGTCAGGGCCCGGGCGCCGATGTGGAAGACCACGGGCAGGCGCTTGCCCGAGATCACGTAGAGCACCTCTTTCATGAGGATGAGCCCCTGGCCCGAGGTGAAGTTGGTCACTCGGCCCCCGGCCAGGGCGAAGCCTTCCGCGGCCGAGGCGGAGGAGTGCTCGCTCTCCGGTTCCATGAAGACCAGGTGATCGCCCCAGAGGTTGGTCTGGCCGTTGGCCACGGCCTGGGCGTAGAGGGCGCCCATCACCGTGGAGGAGGTGATGGGGTAGGCGCAGGCCCCTTGGGTCACGTGGGTCTCCACCCAGGCCACCGCACCGCTGCCGTCGGCAGTGGATGGGATGCCCGGGTAGGGGACTGGCTGGCTGTTCTCCTGGGCGGATACAGCCGGTTCGGATTGCAGTTGGGTTGCCATAGGCGTTTTCTCCTGGCCGCTATACAGTGTGCATGCAACGGAAATCGGATGTGATGGGAACGGGACCGCACAGCGCTGTCCCTGGACATGGGAGCCGCGTCCTGGGTGGATCGGTGTCCGCTCCCCCATTGGACGCGGCAAACGGTCGACGCTTCAACGGTAGGCTAAATTTTATCATGGACACTAGCAAAATTCAACACAGACAGAATTCGCCCGAAACGTCCGATGGTGAGAAAAGCTAGGAAAAACAAGGCAAAACGCAAGGTGATTTTTCCCCTGCGCCTCCTTTGATTTGCCCATTTTCCTTCAATGGGGGTAGAGTAGCAAGAGGCTCCACGAGCCCATCGATTCCCCCATTTCCAATGCCCAGGAGACCTCATGCCCAAGCCCAGATCAGCTCTTTCCAAAGGGCATATCGCGGTGCTCCTGTTCCTGGTCGGCGCCCTGTTCCTGGCTGCCTGCCGGGGCGGGCTGGAGCAGGCCACCCTGGCCAAGGTGGACCAGATGGAGCAGGCCTGGCTGGCTGCGCCCGTGTCCAGCTACCGCATCGTGGTGGACGTGGACCGGCCGGACGATCGGCGGCGCAACGAGCTCCTGGTGGAGGACGGCGCGGTGGTCCAGGCCACGGTGAAGTACTGGAACCCCCAGCGCAAGACCTGGGACGAACCCTTCCCCCTGAATCCGGAGCAGGCCGAGCCCTTCACCGTGCCCGGCCTCTTCGAGATGGTCCGGGAGCAGATCCAGCTGCCCGAGCGGGCCCAGGTCCAGGTGAAGTGGCAGGAGGAGCCGCCCATGCCTGAGCTCATCGTCCTGGGACCAGTCTCCATGAACGGGCAGCCGGTTTCTGGCACCGAGGCTACAGTTTTCCTGGAGGAGTTCGAGCCCCTGGCGGGGAAGTAAAAGGCGTCGCCAACTTCCAACTCCCAAATCCCATCTTCCATGCTCGGAAAGGACCCACCCATGAAGCGTGCAACTGTCCTGCTCGTCACCCTGTTGACCGCTCTCCTCCTGGCCGGCTGCGGCGGCAAGGCCGAAGCGCCCCCGGCAGAGAAGCCGGACATGGGCGGCATGGAGATGGCCAGCAGCGGGGAGAAATCCCCCGCGGCCCTGCCTCCGGTGACCAGCGAACAGGGCCTCTTCGTGGTCCAGGCCACCAGCCAGCTGGATCCCCTGGCCATCAACCAGCTCCACTCCTGGATCCTGCACGTGGAGACGCCGGACGGCCAGCCGGTGGAGGGGGCCACCATCACCGTGGACGGGGGCATGCCTGCCCACAACCACGGCCTGCCCACGGAGCCCCAGGTCACCGAGGAGCTGGGCGGCGGCGACTACCGGCTGGAGGGGATGAAGTTCAGCATGCCTGGCCTCTGGGAGCTCCGCATCACCGTCACCGCGGACGGCAAGACGGATACGGCCGTGCTGGAGTTGACGCTGTAGCGGACGGGCGGAGGCAGCGGCGGAAAACGGGGAACGAGGCGAAGGAAAGATGTCCCTGCGGAATCGACAGTTTGTCCTGCTTATCGGCGCGGTGCTGCTGGTCACCGGTGTGGCCAGCGCCTGGCTCTGGCGCCATTCGGGTCCTTCCATCCACAGTTGGAGCGAGGCGGAGAAGGCGGTCCTGGCCTCCCTAGCCCTGGAGAGCCTGCCCCCTCTGCCGCCGGATCCCTCCAACGCGGTGGGGGACGATCCCCGGGCGGTGGCTCTGGGGCACAGGCTCTTCTTCGACACCCGTTTCAGCGCCAATGGCCAGGTGAGCTGCGCCACCTGTCACCAGCCGGAGCGCTTCTTCACCGATGGACTGGCCCGGGCCCACGCCATCGGAACCACGCCCCGGCACACCCCCTCCATCATCGGCGCGGCCTACAGCCCCTGGTTCTTCTGGGATGGGCGCAAGGACAGCCAGTGGGCCCAGACCCACGGCCCCCTGGAGAGCCCGGTGGAGCACGGGGGTAACCGCACCCAGTACGCCCACTTGATCGCCCAGCACTACCGGGACGAGTACCAGGCCCTCTTCGGTCCCCTGCCCGACCTCTCGGACCCGGCGCGCTTTCCTCCCTCCGCCGGCCCGGTGGCGGACCCGGAGGCCCGAGCTGCCTGGGAGGCCATGGCTCCGGAGGACCAGGAGGCGGTCAACCGGGTCTTCGCCAACCTGGGCAAGGCCATCGCCGCCTACGAGCGGCGCATCCTTCACGGGCCAGCCCCCTTCGACCGCTACGTGGCTGCGGTCCTGGCCGGTGACCAGGCCGCCGCGGCCGACATCCTGGACCCGGACCAGGTGGCCGGTCTGCGCCTCTTCATCGGCGAGGCCCGCTGCATCAACTGCCACAACGGCCCCCGCTTCACCAACGACAACTTCCACAACATCGGCCTGCCCTGGGTGGAGGGGGATCCCCTGGACCAGGGCCGCCTGGCCGCAGTGCCCCACGTGCTGGAAGATCCCTTCAACTGCCTGGGGCCCTACAGCGACGCCTCACCCGACGACTGCCAGGAGCTGCGCTTCATGAAGACCCAGGGGCCGGAGCTCCTGGGCGCTTTCAAGACCCCCAGCCTGCGCAACGTGGCCGAGACCGCCCCCTACATGCACACCGGCCAGTTCGCCACCCTGGCGGAGGTCCTCCAGCACTACAAGCAGGCGCCCCTGGCCTATCCGGGCCACTCGGAGCTGAGCCCCTTGGACACCATCAGCCAGGCCCAGTTGGCGCAGCTGGAGGCCTTCCTGCACAGCCTCACCGCCCCCGTGGCCGCCCCCGCGGAGCTGCTGGCGCCTCCGAGCCAGGAGCCGTAGGGGCCGGGCTGGACCGACCGCAGCCCCCTCCAGGACCCCACACCCGCTCCGCTACCTCTCGCTCGCCACCCGCATCACCTCCAGGGCCCGGACCAGCCGCTCCCGCCAGCGCTCCTCCAGGTCGATGGGGATGGTCACCGCCTGCCGCCCCACGCGGACGCGCTCGTCTGGGATGAAACGCTC
>WGCB01000207.1 GCA_015494005.1 Caldilineaceae bacterium | reverse complement strand
TGGACACCATCAGCCAGGCCCAGTTGGCGCAGCTGGAGGCCTTCCTGCACAGCCTCACCGCTCCCGTGGCCGCCCCCGCGAAGCTGCTGGCGCCTCCAGGCCAGGAGCCGTAGGGGCCGGCGCCGGACCCCACACCCGCTCCACTACCCCTCGCTCGCCACCCGTATCACCTCCAGGGCCCGGACCAGCCGCTCCCGCCAGCGCTCCTCCGGGTCGATGGGGATGGTCACCGCCTGCCGCCCCACGCGGACGCTCTCGTCTGGGATGAAACGCTCGTCCTCGTCCAGCCGACCCAGGCCCAGGCGCAGCTCCTGTTGGAGCCGCCGCCGCTGGGGATCGGTCAACTCGCCGGTGCGGATGGCGATGTGGTCCCGCTGGCGGCCGATGCGGCTGATGCCCGCCTTCACCGCCAGGTTCTTCACCTGGATCTGGAAGAGCAGGTTCTCCACTGCCAGGGGCAGGCTTCCGGTGGCCCGGTCCGCGCCGAAGCGATCCACCAGCTCCTGGCGCATGGCCTGGATCTCCTCCGGCCGGGTCAGCCCCGCGATGCGCCGGTAGAGCTGCAGGCGCAGGTTGCTGTCCGGCACGTACTCCTCCGGGATCTCCGCCAGCAGGGGCAGGTCCAGGGTGACCGGCGGGGCCAGGGGATCCTCCAGGGCGAAGGGCAGGGGCGCCTGGTCTTCCTGGGCCTCCTGGGCTGTTGGGGGCGCCGGGGCAGTCGGGGCCGAGGCATCCTGGCCGGGGACGGTCTCCCCCTCCTGGAGGGCGTCGAAGCGCTGCTTTTTCTCCCGCAGCTCGTTGATGGCCTGGGCCAGCAGCCGGGTGTAGAGGTCGAAGCCCACCGCGGCCATGTGCCCGTGCTGCCGGGGGCCCAGGAGTTCCCCCGCGCCCCGGATCTCCAGGTCCCGCATGGCGATGCGGAAGCCGGCGCCCATCTCCTCGCTGCTCTCCAGCAGGGCCTCCAGCCGCCGCCGGGCGTCGAAGGTTAGGGCCTTGTTCCGGTCGTAGAGCAGGTAGCAGTAGCCCCGGACCGCGCCCCGGCCCACCCGGCCCCGGAGCTGGTAGAGCTGGGCCAGGCCGAAGTGGTCCGCCCGGTTGATGATCATGGTGTTGGCGTTGCGGATGTCCAGGCCGTTCTCCACGATGGTGGTGCAGACCAGCACGTCCACGTCCCCCTCCGCGAAGCGCAGCATGACCTCCTCCAGCTCCCGCTCGGGCATCTGGCCATGGGCCACGTCCACCCGGGCCTCGGGGAGCAGACGGTGGATGCGGGCGGCCATCTGCTCAATGCCCTGCACCCGGTTGTGGACGAAGAAGACCTGCCCTTCCCGGTCCAGCTCCCGGCGGATGGCCTGGCGGATGAGCACCTCGTCGTACTCAGAGAGGACCGTGTGCACGGGCATGCGCTCCCGGGGCGGGGTGTTGATCACGCTCATGTCCCGGGCGCCGCTCAGGCCCATGTGCAGGGTGCGGGGGATGGGCGTGGCGCTCAGGGTGAGCACGTCCACCTGGGTGCGCAGCTGCTTGAGCCGCTCCTTGTGGGCCACGCCGAAGCGCTGCTCCTCGTCCACCACCAGGAGGCCCAGGTCCTTGAACGCCAGGTCCTTGCTCAGCAGACGGTGGGTGCCGATAACGATGTCCACCGTGCCCTCCTGCAGCCCGGCCAGGATCCGTTCCTGCTGGGCCCGGGTGCGGAAGCGGGAGAGCATCTCCACCTTCACCGGGAAGCGGGCCAGGCGCTGGCGGAAGGTGCGGAAGTGCTGCTGGGCCAGGACCGTGGTGGGGACCAGCACCGCCACCTGCTTGCCGTCCAACACGGCCTTGAAGGCGGCCCGGATGGCCACCTCCGTCTTGCCGTAGCCCACGTCCCCGCAGATGAGCCGGTCCATGGGCCGGGGGCGCTCCATGTCCCGCTTCACCGCCTGGATGGCCGTCAGCTGGTCCTCGGTCTCCTGGTAGGGGAACTGCTCCTCCATCTCCACCTGCCAGGGGCTGTCCGGGCTGAAGGCGTGGCCTGGGGCCAGCTCCCGCTCCGCGTAGAGGGCCAGGAGCTCCTCGGCGATGTCGGCCACGGCCCGCTTGGCCCGCTCCTTGACCAGCTGCCAGTCCGCGGTGCCCAGCCGGGTGATGGGGGGCGGCCGGTTCTCCCCGCCCACGTAGCGGCTCAGGCGATCCGCCTGGTGCACGGGCACGAAGAGCTTGTCCCCCTGCGCGTAGCTGACCTGGAGGTACTCCCGCTCCACGCCGTCCACCGCCTTCTTCACCAGCCCCTCGTAGCGGCCGATGCCGTGCTCCATGTGGACCACGAAGTCCCCGGGCTTCACATCTGCGAAGAAGATCTCCGGCGCCACCTTGCTCTGGCGGCGGCGCGGACGCCGGGCCCCGGCCTTCTTCCAGCCGAAGAGCTCCCGGTCCGTGAGCAGGTGCAGGGTGAAGGGCGGGATCTGCTCGTCCAGCTCCAGGCCCTTCATCAGGAAGCCCTCGGGCAGCACGCCCTGGACCAGGAGCAGGCCCGGACCCGGCGGATCGGCCAGGCTTTCCTGGGGCTGGACAAAAAGCTCGCCCCGAGCCAGCTCCTCCTGGAGGCGCTGGGCCTGGTGGCTGACCAGGAGCACGCTCTGCCCCTCCTGGAGCCGCCGCTGGATCTCCTGGCGGATCTGCTTGACCTTGCCGGCGTAGCGGGGCGCGGGGGCGAAGCTGCGGGCCAGGGGCGTGTTGGCGCTGTGGCCCCGGCCTTCCAGATCCCCGAAGCCCAGGATCAGCGGCTGGCGGGCGGTCAGCCGCTCCAGGAACTCCTCTGGGGTGAAGAAGCTGCTGGCGAACCCATCGGGCAGCTCCCCGGCGCTGGCCAGCTCCTGGCGCAGCTGCTCGGCCTGGGCGGTCACTTCGTGTAGCGCGGAGAGGAGCTCGCCGCCGTCGTCCAGGAGCACCGTGGCCTGGGCTGGCAGGTAGTCCAGGAGGCTGGCCGGCTGGGGGTAGAAATAGGGCAGATACCACTCCACGCCTCGGAAGCTGTGCCCCTGGGCCAGGCGATCCAGCTCCCGGCGCATCTCCTCCTGGATGGCCAGGAGCAGATGGTGGCTGGCCAGGGGATCCCCCAGCCGCTCCCGGGCCTGGGGACCGTACTTGCTCAGGGCCTCGCTGCCCGGCCCGATGGCCACCTCCTCCACCGGGCGCAGGGTGCGCTGGGTGGCCGGGTCGAAGACCCGCAGGCTCTCCACGTCGTCGCCGAAGAGCTCGACCCGCACCGGGTGGGGC
>WGCB01000206.1 GCA_015494005.1 Caldilineaceae bacterium | reverse complement strand
TCAGGACGATGACTAGGCTCACGTAGTAGAGGCCCACGTTGTTGTCCCCCCAGCCGCGGACCCCCTCCGCCTGACGCAGGAAGACGCCCCCGCCGCCATCCAGCCAGTCCACGTTGTTGACGATGGTGGCCACGATGAAGGTCATGGCCAGGGTGAGGAGGGAGAAGAGCTCGTCCCGGAACTGGGGCAGGCGGAAGACCACCATGCCCACCAGCCAGGCCAGGACCGCGGCGGCCAGGCCGGCCAGGGGCAGGGTGGCCAGGAAGGGCAGGTTCGTGCGCACCAGCAGGGCCGCGGTGGCGTACATGCCCACGCCGAAGAAGGCCCCGTGGCCGAAGCTGGCGTAGCCGCTGTAGCCGCTGAAGAAGTTCCAGCTCACCGCCAGGGTCACCCAGAGGAAGATCTGGAACGCCAGGGTGATCCAGAAATCCCCGCCGATGCGGCCGATGAGCAGAGGGTAGAGAGCCAGGAGCCCCCCGGCCACTCCGAACCCGATCCAGCTGCGTCGATCCGAGAGAAGAGTCACCGCATCACCTCTCCGCTGGAGCCGAGGACGAGGCTGAGGACGAGGACGCCCGCAGCCGGCGACGCAGGCTCCGCTGGCTCCACCACTGCCGCCAGAGCTGGTCCGGCTGCAGGGCCAGGTAGAGGATGAAGAGGGAGAAGGCGAAGAGGGGCGCCCAGCTGGGCTGGAAGCGCACGGACCAGACGTTCTGGACAAGGATGAGCAGGCTGGTGGCCACCAGCGCGCCGATGGGGTTGCCCAGACCGCCCAGGATCACCGCGGCCACGATCACCCCCAGCCAGGCCAGGGCCAGGGAGGGGAAGAGGGGCATCTTGATGGCGATGAGCAGGCCGGCCACCCCAGCCGTGGCCGAGACCAGGCCGGAGAGGAGCAGGGCCTCCCGCCGGTAGTGGACGCCGTAGGCCTGGGCCATGACCGGGTCCTCCGCCATGGCCCGCACGGCCCGTCCCCAGGCGGTGCGGTGGAGCAGCCAGTGGATCCCCCCGGCCAGGAGCACCGCCACCAGGAAGGCCAGCAGGTCCGGCGGCAGGACGAAGAAGCGCTCCAGGGGCGGGGGGAAGCGGATGGCCTTGCGCAGGAAGTCGGGCAGGGCGCTGCGGGTGGTGATGGTGTCCGCGGTCCAGATGAAGGTGATCAGGTTCTCCAGCACGATGAAGAGGCCGAAGGTGAGCAGCAGGGAGGTGAAGGTGGTCACCTGAAAGCGCAGGAAGAGCCACTGCACGGCCACGCCCAGGACGAACATCACCGGCAGGATGAGGAGCAGGGCCAGGAGCGGGTGCAGGGCCAGGTCCACCATGAGGGAGTAGGCCATGTAGGCGGCCAACAGGGCGAAGGAGAGGTGGGCGAAGTTGGCGATCTTGAGGAAGCCCCAGGTCAGGCTCAGCCCCATGGCCACGATGCCCAGCAGGCTGCCCACCAGGATGCCGTTCAGCGCGGATTGGATGAAGATGATCTGGTCAGGAGACATGTGGGAATGGTGAATGCTGGATGACGAGTGCCGAATGCTGAGCTGCGAAGGAGATTGGAGAGTGGAGATTCAGGCCGCATGGCACGTCCTCCACCCTCCAATCTCTGCTCTCCATCCTCACTGGATCGGATAGATCACCGAGGCGCCGGGGGCGGCCACATCCTCAGGCCAGACCACGTGGCGCTGGCCGTCCTGGACCTGGCCCACCCGGGAGAGGTCCACGCCGTAGCCGTTGAAGCCGTCGAACTTCAGGGTGCCGGCGATGGTCTCCACTGAGTTGGCGTGGAGCCAATCCTTCAGCTGGCTGTGGTCCAGGGAGCCGGTGGCGTTCACCGCGGTGAGGAGGATCTGCCAGGCCCCCATGCTGGCCGCGGCCTGGGTCTCCACCAGGCTGAGCAGCCCCTGCTCCTCCGCGGCGGGCACGAAGCGGCGGGTGAACTCCGCGGCGATGGGGTTGTCGGTGAAGGGCGGGTGGTTCTCGTAGATGGTCAGGAACATGAGGCCGTTCACCGGATCGCCCAGGGCCATGGTGGGGCCCGGGGAGGGCACCGCGGCGTAGATGCCTCGGGGTTCGTAGCCGATGGTGGCGAAGGCGTCGTAGAGGTTGACCATGTCCAGGCCGATGGCCCCCACGAAGATGAAGTCCGGGTCCGCGGCGCTGATGCGTAGGGCCACGGAGCTGAAGTCCGTGGTGCCCAGATCGTACTCCACGTACTCGGTGGTCTCCACGCCCCGCTCCTCACCGATGCGCTGGGCCGCCTTGGTGAAGGCCACGGTGAAGGGGAACTTGTTGGTCACGTAGAAGGCGGTGCCGGGCATGTTCCCGGTGGACTCCAGGGCGTCCCAGATGGGCTCGGCCGCGGCCCGGAAGATCTCCTCCTCGGTGGCCGCGCCCCCGCCGATCTGCCAGGAGGGGAAGTGGAAGTCGCCGATCTCTTTCTGGGGCGCGCCGTTGGTGTGGGTGGGGTAGATGTAGCCGGCCCGGCCCACAGGAGCCGCGGCCGCCAGGATGTTGGCCGCGCCGTAGGGCCCCATGACCAGATCCACCTTGTCCACGGTGATGAGCCGCTCGTAGTTGGCCGCCGCGTTCTCCGGCACGGACTGGTCGTCCAGCACCTGCCACTCCACAGGCCGGCCCAGGAGACCGCCGCACTCGTTGATCCAGGCGGTGACCACCTCGCCCACCACCCGGTGGATGTTGGCCGTGGGGGCCAGGAAGCCGGTCAGGGAGAGGGAGCCGCCCACCACGATGGGATCCCCGCTGGGCGCGGTCTCGGTGTCACAGGCCGCGCCGGCGATGGGGGAGACCAGCTCGCTGGGCGCGGCTTCCTGGGCAGGCGCGGCCTCTTCCGCCGGGGCCTCCTGCGCAGGAGCTTCCTCGGCCGGGGCGGCTTCCTCCGCCGGCGCAGGCGCTTCCTCCTGGGCGGGGGCCGGGGCCGCGGGCGCGCAGGCGGCCATCACCAGCAGGAGCGCGATGAGG
>WGCB01000205.1 GCA_015494005.1 Caldilineaceae bacterium | reverse complement strand
GCTCATGGGTGGGCCGCCCTCGTTGAAGAGGTCGATGATGACGAAATTGTTGAAATTGAAGGCGAAAGAGGCCACCAGCAAGGGCCCCACAGAGATGAGCAGCAGGGGCAGGGTCAGGTACCAGAACTTCTGCCAGCCGTTGGCCCCGTCGATGTCCGCGGCCTCGTAGATGTCCGTGGGGATGGCCTGGAGCGCCCCGGTGGTGATGAGGAACATGTAGGGGAAGCCGAGCCACAGGTTCACCAGGATGATGCCCACCTTGGCCCAGAACGGGTCCGAGAACCAGGGCGGGGCCCAGCCGAAGAGGTCCTGCATGGTCAGGCTGATGATGCCCAGGTGGGGGTTGAGCAGGCCGACCCAGATGGGCACGCTGATGAAGGCCGGGATGGCGTAGGGGATGAGGAGCATGGAGCGGGTCAGCTTGCGCAGGGGCATGTCCGGCGCGTTGAAGACCACCGCCAGAAAGAGGCCCAGGGCAAAGGTGGTCAGCACGCTGAAGGTGGCGAAGAGCACGGTCCAGATGAAGACCGCGATGAAGGGGCCGCGCAGAGCCGGGCTGGTGAAGAGGCGGCGGAAGTTCCGCCAGCCCACCACCACCTGGAAGCCCGGGGTCAGCTCCTCCCCGTCCTCCGCGGTGAAAGTGCCCTGGATGGGGCGGTAGACCTTGCCCGTGGCCTGGTCGACGATCACATCCCGGGCCGGGTCGTAGACGTAGCGCTGCTGGAACTGGGCCGCGGTGCTGGGCGAGCTGATCTTGAAGACATCCGGCGGCTGGCCGAAGGTCTTCTCCTGGAGCTGGCCCAGCAGGGCGATGAGCTCCTTCCGCTCCAGGCGCCGGTACTCCTGGAAGCTCTCCGGCGGCTCGCCCTCCACCGGCTCCGGCTTCCCCTCCTCTGGGACAAAGAGGGGCTGGCCTTCCCCCTCCGCGGGGACAAGCCAGAGGGCCAGCTTGCCGTCCGGGGCCTGGTAGAGGGTCCAGCGATAGGTGGGGGCCCCTTCCGGCAGGTACTGCTCTCGGGTGATGATCTGGATGGCCTGTTGTTTGGTGAGCAGATGGCCGTCGCCGTAGTTGGTGAAAGCAGTGTAGACGGTGAAGGCGATGGGGTAGATGACCGTGAGGATCATCAGGGCCAGGCCCGGGGAGATCCAGCGCAGGGGGTAGAGGTCCTCCCGCAGGAAGACCACGTTGATGATCAGGGTAATGAGACCGATGGTGACGCCCAGGTACCAGACCCCGTCCCGGAAGAGCTGGGGCAGCATGTAGAAGAGGGTAAAGGCATCGATGAAGCCCAGGGCGCCCAGGCGCAGGATCAGGGGGAGGATCTGGTCGGTGAAGGAGCGGAGGGGCGCTCGAGCGCCCCTCCCACTCACGACAGGGCTAGCCATTATTCGCCGGCGATGGCGGCTCGGATCTGCTCAGCGGCGTTCTTGAAGGCCACTTCCGGATCCTCGGCCTGGTTGAAGATGAGGGTGATGGCGTCACCCCAGGAGGCCCAGACCGCGGACATCTCGGGGATGGCCGGCATGGGCAGGCCGTTGGCCCCGGCCGCGGCAAATCCCTGGAGGTCCGGATCGTCCATGGCCTCCCGCACGGGCAGGAAGGCGGAGGGGCGAGGATCCGCCTCGAAGATGGCCTGCATGGTCTCGGGGGTGGCCACGAAGTCCAGCAGGAAGGTCTGGGCCAGCAGGGCGTTCTCGCTGAAGGCGCTCACCATGAAGCCCTGGACGCCCAGGAAGGGCTGGGCATCCTGCACTTCGCCGGGCAGGGTAGTGATGGCGTAGGGGATGCCCGACTCCCGGATGCGGGGCAGGGCCCAGGGGCCAGTGATGAACATGGCCGACTTGCCGCTCTCGAACATGGCGTGCATGGTCTCCCAGTCCACGCCGGCCTTCAGGTGCCCCTCCTTGACCATCTGGTCCAGCCACTTGGCCGCGGCGATGGAACCCGGGCTGTCGATGCCCACGTCGTTGGGGTCGTAGCCCTCCTCGGTCAGGCCGAAGACGTAGCCACCGAAGGCGGTCTGGATGGGGAAGAAGTGGTAGGGGTCCCCTTCCTGGAGGACGTAGGCCTGCTCCACCACGCCTTCACCCTCCAGCTCCGCGGCCATCTCCCGCACCTCGCTCCAGGTGGTGGGGGGGTCGGCTACGATCTCCGGGTTGTAGACGAAGGCCACGTTCTCGGTGGCGTAGGGCATGCCGTAGAGCTTGCCCTCGTAGACGAAGGCCTGGACCGCGGCATCCAGGAACTGGTCCGCCTTGTCGCCCAGGTCCAGGGGCTCCAGGAGGCCGTTCACCACCAGCTCGCCCAGCCAGTCGTGGGCGCCGATGATGATGTCCGGGCCCTCACCGGCCGGCGCGGCCACCTTGAACTGGTCCCGGATGTCGCCGAAGCCCACCTCCACGATCTCGATGCTGGCGCCGTACTCGGCTTCGAAGTCCGCGGCCAGGGCCTCCAGAGCCGGGGCCCGGGTGGAGTCCGCCCAGATGACCAGCTTGGGTCCGGCCGCCGCTTCTGCCGGCGCGGCCTCTTCCTCTGCCGGTGCGGCCTCTTCCGTGGGGGCGGCTTCCTCCGCGGGGGCCGCTTCCTCCGCTGCGGGGGCCGCCTCTTCCTGGGCCGGTGCAGGCGGGGCCGCGGGCGCGGCGCAGGCCGAAAGCAGCAGGGCCAGCACCAGGATCAAGGCGGCTACAAGTGTGAATTTCCTTTGCATGGGTCACTCTCCTTTGAGGTAGATGTTGGGGTTGGTGGATGGATTGAACGGTGAATCTCGGCGGCTCGCGCGTTCGTCACGGGTGGTTGGCTGTGGTCTGTGAACTGCTGGCTGCTCTCTGTCGCGCCTGGGCCTCTGCTGGGATCCTCCCGGTGGTCTCTCGCACCACCAGGCGGCAGGGCAGCAGGGTGAAGCCGGTGGGGGATCGGCCCTCCTCGATGGCCTGGATGAGCATGCTGGCCGCCGCCTCGGCCATGGCCGCGTAGGGAACGTGCAGGCTGGTCAGGGCTGGATGCACGTGCCCCGCCTCCGGGGAGTCGTTGGTGCCCACCACGGAGACCGCCTGAGGCACCGGGATGCCCCGCTCCCGCAGGCCCCGGAGGATGCCCAGGGCCATGAGGTCGTTGGCCGCGTAGTAGGCGGTGGGGGCCTGGTCGCCCAGGGCCATCATCCGGGCCACGGCCTGGTAGCCCCCGTCCTCCGCGAAGTAGCCGTAGTCGATCCAGCCGCTGCGTGGGCGGATCCCCGCCGCCTCCAGCGCATCCCGGTAGCCCTGGAGCCGCTCCTTGGTCACCAGCACGTCCGGGTCGCCCCCCACGTAGGCGATGCGGCGGTGGCCCAGCCCGATCAGGTAGCTCACCGCCTCCCGGGTGGCCTGCCGGTTGTCGGCATCGGCCCAGGCCACGCCCGGGTGATCCGCGGGGGGATGGCCCAGGAGCACGAAGGGGGTCCCCTTGCTCTGGAGGGTGCCCACTGTGTCCACGTCCAGGCGGCTGCTCATGACCACGATGCCGTCGGCCTGGCGGGAGCCCAGGATCTCCCGCACCTGGTCGATCTCGTCCTGGTGGCTGCTGCTGCCGCTGACCAGGATGCGGTAGCCCGCGGCGTAGGTGGCCCGGAGCAGGCCCTGCATCACCTGGGGGAAGAAGCTGTCCTCGAAGAAGCCGTTGAACACGTGGGGGACGACGATGCCGATGGTGCGGGTGCGCTGCTCGCTCAGGGAGCGGGCGATGGCGTTGGGCTGGAAGTTCAAAGCCTGGGCCGCTTCCAGGACCCGGCGGCGCGTCTCCGGGCTGATGGAGGCCCGGCCCGAGAAGACCCGGCTCACGGTGCTGGGATGCACGCCGGCTTTGGCGGCCACGTCACGGATGGTGGGCACGGCAAACGCCTTTCCGTGCGATGAATTGAGTTCTAGTGAATTGGAGTGTACACTTGAGGGCACCCGGGGGTGGTGTCCTGGGCCAGAACCGGGTGCGAGGCGGGTTCTGGCTGCTTGGGAAAGCGGTAATGCAATCGGTTGCATTCCCTGCATCCATTATAGCCAGCCCCTGGGCCCCTGTCAAGAAATTTGTCAAGAAAAGTTTGCAGTTTCTCGGCCACCGGATCGAGGAAGGAGAGAGCCCTATGCAATTCACCCGTGAAGAACTGGAGCAGCGGGAGGAGGAGTTCCTGGCCTCGTACGGCATGCGCAGCAGCCAGACTCGCGGCCGGCAGTACCCGGAGGAGGAGCACCCCTACCGCACGGCCTACCAGCGGGATCGGGACCGCATCGTCCACACCACGGCCTTCCGGCGCCTGGAGTACAAGACCCAGGTCTTCGTCTACTCCGAAGGCGACCACTACCGCAATCGGCTCACCCACAGCATCGAGGTGGCCCAGATCGGCCGCACCCTGGCCCGCACCCTGGGCTGCAACGAGGATCTCACCGAGGCCATCTGCCTGGCCCACGATCTAGGGCATCCACCCTTCGGCCACACCGGGGAGACGACCCTGAACGACCTGATGCGGGACCATGGCGGCTACGATCACCAGAAACAGACCTACCGCATCATCACCCAGCTGGAGCGGCGCTATCTGGAGTTCCCGGGCCTGAACCTGACCTACGAGGTGCGAGAGGGGGTGGTGAAACACGACACGGAGTACGACGTGGTGGACGCCCGCAACTACCACCCGGAGGAGCAGGGCACCCTGGAGTGCCAGCTGAGCAACCTGGCCGACGAGATCGCCTACAACACCAGCGACCTGGACGACGGCCTGCGCAGCGGCATCCTGGATCCCCGGGCCGTGGGGAAGCTGGCCATCAGCCAGCGGGTGCTGGCCAGCCTGGGGGAGCCGTTGGACGCGGATCTGGGGGAGACCCTCATGCGGTACCGCTTCATCCGTCGCCTGGTGGGCATCGAGGTTTCGGACGTCATCGCGGCCACGGACAGGGCTCTGACGGAGGCGGGCGTCCAGAGCCTGGAGGAGCTGCGCCGGCTGCCGGGCAACGTGGCCAGCTACTCGCCCGAGCTCATGCAGGAGAACCTGGAGCTCAAGCGCTTCCTCTACGACAATTTCTACCGCCACTACCGGGTGGTGCGCATGGCCACCAAGGCGGATCGGGTCATCCGGGAGCTCTTCAGCGCCTACGTGAGCGAGCCGGCCCAGCTCCCGCCGGACACGCAGCGCCGGGCCAGTGAGGGCCCGGATGGCCTGCATCGAGTGGTCTGCGACTACATCGCGGGGATGACGGACCGCTTCGCCATTCAGGAGCACAAACGGCTCTACGATCCGGAGGAGAGGGTGTGACGTGAAAGGCGTCGTGCTTCGCGGACGAAAGACGAGCGACGGTGGACGGTAGCGACTGGTAGCGTCCTCGACGATCCTTTTGCTTCTGGATTGAGTTTGCTTCTGGATTGCGTGGTGGCGAACGGAGCATGGGGGTGCGAGCCCAACGGGCAGCGGCTTCTGTCTGCTATCGACCGTCTGCCGTCTACCGCCCGCCGTCCTTGGACACCGTCATGGCCAGCTCCAGCTCGGCGAAAGCGCCCTGGGCTGGGCCGGATTCCACGTAGATCACCCGGCGCACCTGGCACTCCAGCTGCAGGTGACGGCTGGTCAGCTTGAAGCGCATGCCCGGCTCGGGGATCAGGGGCTCGCCGGTGACGGTGCCCGCGCTGCCGGTGTGCTCCTGGAGGCGCTCCCGGGGGATGGCCTGGCTCGCCAGGAGCTGGCTGTGGCTGCGGATGTCCTGCCGGTCGTAGAGCCAGACATCCAGGGCCCAGATGTGCTCGCCGCTGCCGTCGCCCATCTCGAACTCCCGGTGGGCGCCCATGCCGCAGGCCCCCAGGGGCTCCTTGCCCTCCGGGCCGCCCAGGATGGTGAAACTCTCGTCATAGTCCGGGATGCCCAGCTGATAGTGGGCGGTGAACTGGCCCAGGACCGTGGGGCCCGGGGACGCGGGCCGTCCGAAGAGCCGCTGGCGCAGGCCCTCCGCGGCCAGGCCAGCCAGCCGGGAAGGCAGGGGCGTGTCCTCGCTGACGACCTGGGAGCTGACGACATCGGACCGGGGCGCGTCCGCCTGGGTTTCCTCCGCCTTCGCCCCTGGGCCAGCCTCCTCGTCCCCGGCCCGGGGCTCGTCGGCTCCTCCCTCCGCCGCTTCTCCCTCCTGGGGCACGGCCCGAGGCACAATGCGGGAGAACCCAGGCTCCGAGGCGTCCTGGGGCGTGGGGGCCCCCTCCAGGCGATCCCACTCGCTGTCCGCGTCCTGGGTGGACGGAGCGGGCGGGAGATCGGGCTCGGGGGTCAGCTCCAGGACGCTCTCCGGCTCCGAGGAGGCTGGGCTGCCCAGGCGGATCTCCTGGGACCGATCCCAGGGTGGGGCGGGGCTGGCCGTTTCCACCATGGAGGAGGGCCCGCTGGGGCGAGAGCCGCCTGCCACCACGAAAGGATGGCCCTGGGACTGGGCCGCCTGGCCCTGGCTCCGCACGAGACGCATCCCCGCGCCGGCCACCACCAGCACCAGGACGACGAGGAAACCCAGCACCCAGTTGAGCCACCCTGCCCCGGAAGCGTCCTCCCCGGCCTGGGCCTGGGCGTCGATGGCAGCGGACGGCGCCTCTTCCTGGGAAGGGGGCCCGCCGGCCTGCTCCTGGACCAGGCTGGCCAGGAAGCGCAGGTTGGTCTGGCGGATGTTGCGGTCCCGTCGTTGCGCCAGCTCCATCTCCTGGAAGTAGCGGGTAGCCTCATCCACGGCCTGGGCTGGATCCTGGAAGCCCCGCAGCCGCTCCAGGGCCAGGGCTGCGGCCTCCCCTCGGCCGCCAGCGGCCACGTAGGCATCGGCCACCGCGGCGATGTACTCCGCCTTCTGTTCCGGGGGCAGGTGGTCCAGAGAGGCAGGGGCGCTCGTCCGGCCCAGCAGCCATCCCAGGATCAGCCCCAGGAGCAGGGCGATCCCGGCCAGGGCCAGCCAGCGGAGTTGGGGGGAGTCTTCGTGGATCCGATGGGTCTGCATGGCACTCCTTCCTGGGGGCTCTTCCTAGGGGACTCTTCTTGGGGCTCCTAGAGCAGCTCGTCCCGGCCCATGACCCGGAGCTGCTCCACCACTTCCTTCACCCGCTGCATCTCCGACTTGCGCCCGATGAGCAGGGCGTCCTCCGTGTCCACCACCACCAGGTCCTCGATGCCGATGAGGGCGATGAAGCGTTTGTCCCCCACGATGATGTTGCCCCGGATGTCCAGGCCCAGCTGCTCCCCGCTGACCAGGCAATTGCCGTTGCCGTCCTTGCGGATCACCTCCCCCAGCGCGTCCCAGCTGCCCACGTCGTTCCAGCCCGCGTCCAGGGGGACGACAGCCACCTGCTGGGCCTGCTCCATGATGCCGTAGTCGATGCTGACCGTGGGCATCTCAGGCCAGACTTCCGCCAGGACCTGCTCCGCCTCTGGGCTGCCCAGGGCCTCCTCGATACGGCGCAGGTTGGCGTGGAGCTCGGGGAGCTGCCGGGCCATCTCCCCCAGCATGGTCTCCACCTGGGTGACGAAGATGCCGCCGTTCCAGAAGTAGCGGCCATCGGCCAGGAAGCGCCGGGCCGTCTCCAGGTCCGGCTTCTCCAGGAAGCGCTCCACCCGGTAGACGGGCAGGGGAGCGGGGATGTCCAGGCGGTCGTCCCGCTTGATGTAGCCGTAGCCGGTGTGGGGCGAGCGGGGCTCGATGCCCAGGGTCACCAGGTAGCCGGCCTCCGCGGCCTGGACCGCGCTGGCCAGCGCCGTCTGGAAGGCCTGGGTGTCCTGGACCACGTGGTCCGCAGGCAGGAAGGCGGCCACGGCCTCCGGGTCCCGGCGGTGGAGGTGGGCGCAGGCCAGGCCGATGGCCGGGGCGGTGTTCTTGCCCTCGGGCTCCACCAGAATGTTTTCCCGGGGGAGCTCGGGCAGCTGCTCTCGGGTCAGCTCCGTGTAGGCCGCGCCGGTGATCACGTAGACCCGTTCCGGGGGGACCAGGCCGGCCAGCCGGTCCACGGTGGCCTGGATCAGGGTGCGTCCGCTGCCGGTGATGTCGGTGAACTGCTTGGGGTGGCTTTGGCGGCTGCGGGGCCAGAGTCGAGTGCCCACGCCGCCTGCTAGGATCACCGCGTACATGGTCGGGGATGTGTCCTTTCGTGTAGTGGTCGGGGTCATTGGGCCCGGACGTAGCGCAGGCTGCCCACCTGGCGGACCAGCCCCTTCAGCTCCATGATGGCCAGCAGGCTGTTGACCTGGGCCGAGGGCATGGTCACTTCCCGGACGATCTCGTCCACGTGCCGGGGCTCGCTGGAGAGGTGCTCCAGCAGGATGGCCTCGGTGGGATCCGGGGGCACGGCCTGGCGCACGCTGTGCTGCTCCCGGGCTCGCTCCAGGTTCAGTTCCGCCAGCACGTCGTCCACGGCTGTCTCTTATACAATCT
>WGCB01000204.1 GCA_015494005.1 Caldilineaceae bacterium | reverse complement strand
TGAGCCTGGAGGAGTTCAAGAGCAAGCACGCGGATCACCTGGACCTGCTCATCGACCCGGATCACCCGGACCTGGGGCCCAAGAACAACCAGTTCGTGGTCCAAAATGGACGCATCGAGCACGGGCGCAAGGAGTTCTCCAAGCGCTGGCTCAAGAATGCGTTTGGCTCCGTCAACTGGTACGATCACACCACCATCTGCGAGCAGTCCCACCACATCGCCTTCGGCGAGATGACCAACCAGTACAGAGGCGATGGCAAGTGGGGCGGCGGCAAGCACCACCTCAAGCCGGATTTCGCCAACGCGGAGATGGTCATCTTCTTCGGCACCGGCGCCTTTGAGGCCAACTTCGGCCCCACCCCCATGAGCGAGCTGGTCACCTGGTCCCTCACCTACCGCAACATGAAGATGGCCGTGGTGGATCCTCGCCTGAGCAAGACCGCGGCCAAGGCCAAGTGGTGGCTGCCGGTCAAGCCCGGCACGGACGCGGCCCTGGCCCTGGCCCTGGGCCGCTGGATCCTGGAGAACGAGCGCTACGATGCCACCTACCTGGCCAACGCTAACAAGGCCGCGGCCGACGCGGACAACGAGACCAGCTGGACCAACGCCACCTGGCTGGTGAAGATCGAGGACGGCAAACCCACCCGGCTTCTGCGCCCGAACGAGGCCGGCCTGGGCGACGTGGATGGTTTCGTGGTCAGCCAGGGCGGGGAGCTGGTGGCCGTGGATCCCAACGACGCGGACAACCCGGTGGAGGGGGATCTCTTCGCCGAGGGCACGGTCAACAGCATCCAGTACAAGAGCGCCTTCCAGCTCTACAAAGAAGAGACCATGGCCCACACCCTGGAGGAGTGGTCAGAGATCTGCGGCATCCCGGTGCGCAAGATCGAGGAAGTGGCTCGGGAGTTCACCAGCCACGGCAAGCGGGTGGGCGTGGACCTGTACCGGGGGCCGGTGCAGCACACCAACGGTTACTACACGGCCGCGGCCATCATCATGCTCAACGTGCTGGTGGGCAACGCCGGTTGGGTCGGCGGCATGGGCCCTGGTGGAAGCCACTGGCACGAGGATGGCAGCAAGAGCGGCCAACCCTTCAACATCGTCAAGGGCATGCATCCTGGTAAGCTGGGCTCCTATGGCGTCATGCTCACGCGTGAGAAATGGCACTACGAGAAGAGCACCCTCTTCAAGCGGGATGGGTATCCGGCCAAACGGCCCTGGTATCCCTACACGGGCAATGTGTATCAGGAGATCATCCCCAGCGCGGCCGATGGCTATCCTTATCCCATCAAAGCGCTGTTCCTGCACAAGGGCACGCCCGGCTACGCCAGCCCGGCCGGCAACCCCACCCTGGCCGCCATCGCCGACCCCAACGTCATCCCTCTGGTCATCGCAGACGACATCGTCATCGGCGAGACCAGCATGTACGCAGACTATCTCTTCCCGGACACCGCCATCTGGGAGCGTTGGGGCACGCCTCACACCACGCCCGCAGTCCAGGCCAAGACCAGCAAGATGCGGCAGCCCATAATCGACCCCCTGGTGGAGAAAGTCACCGTCTTCGGCCAGGAACAGCCGGTAGGCATGGAGGCCGTGATGCTGGCCATCGCCGAGAAACTGGGCTTGCCTGGTTACGGGATCAACGGGTTCGGCGATGGCATGGACTTCAAGGCTGCGGAGGATTACTTCCTGCGCATGGCCGCCAACCTGGCCTTCGGGGACAAGGAGGACGGCTCCGACGCCGTGCCCGAGGCGGACGAGGAGGAGATGCGCATCTTCCGGGAGGCTCGGGCCCACCTGTCCAAGGCGGTCTTCGACGAGGAGCGCTGGAAAGCCATCGTCGGGGATGAGTCCCTGTGGCGGCGGGTGGTCACCCTGCTCAACCGGGGCGGCCGCTTCGAGGACTTCAGCAAAGTCTACAAGGGCGAGAAGCTGGCCCATCCCTACAAGGGACTCTTCAACATCTTCGTGGACAACGTGGCCGCGGGCTTCCACAGCCTGACCGGGGAGCACTTCTACGGCCTGCCCATCTTCGAGCCGGTCAAAGATGCGGCCGGCAACGAGTTGGCCCAGGAGAGCGATGAGTACCCCTTCCATCTCTTCACCTTCAAGCACATCTACGGCGGCCAGTCCCGCACGGTGGGCAACTACTGGGCTCAGCTGGGTGTGGCCCAGGAGAACTACGTGCTGATGAACGCCGCGGATGTGGAGCGCCTGGGTCTGAAGGAAGGCCAGGTGGTGAAGATCGTCTCCCCCACCAACCCCGAGGGGGTCTGGAACATCCCCAACCACGGCGTGATGCCTGTCGCCGGCAAGGTGAAGGCCATCCAGGGCATCCGCCCGGGCACGGTGGCCGCGAGCTGGCACTTCGGCCACTGGGCCTACGGCGCCAGCGACGTGACCATCGACGGGGAAGTGGTGCCCGGGGATCCCCGCCGAGCCACCGGGCTCTGCCCCAATGCGGCCATGTACGAGGACCCCACGCTCAAGAACGTGAGCCTCACGGATCCCATCGGCGGCAGCGCCAGCTTCTACGACACACCGGTCAACGTGGTGCCGGTTTGATGTGCAAGCCGGGGTCGTGGCCGGACCTCTGC
>WGCB01000203.1 GCA_015494005.1 Caldilineaceae bacterium | reverse complement strand
GGCATCCGTGGTCGGGCTCGGACCGGAAGTGCAGGCGGCGATCAGCGCAAGCGTCAGCCCAACTCCCCAGAGAGCGTGAAGCCACCTTTTCCTCGTTCCGGTCATTGACCCCCTCCCATTCACCTCACATCGCTCCGGCCGGCCGGTGCCGGAGCCACACCGGCCTCACAAATGAGACACGTTCTCATTTAGACAAAGTGTACCCCTGCCACCCTGGCCCTGTCAAGATGATTTGGGCGCTCAAAAGCGCTGGCCGAGGGTCGTTTCCCTGGGCCGGATCGAGCCGGGAGTGGGCGCAAAGTGGACCAGGGACAGATGGTCCATAAACCGGATGGCGAGCCCGGGTTGGATCCGATAGCATCATACTATTGAAATCATGTAGACGTAAGGATCGTCGCCTCGTTGATGGCTACACCATCGCTGGACCGGATTCAACTCCGCACCTGAGTAGCCCGATACCGTCCCCCTGCATCGAACAAAGGTCTGTGGAGCAGAAGCGATGTCGTTCAAGAAAAAACTCGTCACGTTGCTCTTTGTGTTGCTGTGGGTGGCCGCGTGCGAACAGAACCGCAACGCCGGGATCGAGCGGCTGGTGTCCGAGCCGTCTGCCACCCCGGAAACCACAGCTTCGGAGGAACAGCCGTCAGGGCCTGAGGTGGCCCTGATCTTGAAAACCGTGGGCAACCCCTTCTTCGCCCAGGTAGAGCAAGGAGCCCGGGAAGCGGAAAGCAAGCTAGGGCTCCAGGTGCAGGTGAAGGCAGTGGCCACCGAGACCGCCGTGGAGCAGCAGATCGCCCTGGTGGAAGAAGCCATCCAGGCAGAAGTGGACGCCATCGTCATCGCCCCCATGAGCGCCACCGAGCTGGTTCCACCTTTGGCGAAGGCCCAGCAGGCCGGCATCCTGGTGATCAACATCGACGACCGGCTGGATCCGATTCGCTCCCAGGAGGAAGGGCTGTTGGACGTGCCCTACGTGGGGGTAGACAACGAACAGGGAGCCTATCTGGCTGCGAAGTTCCTGGCCGACCGGATCGGTCAGCCCACCCAGGTCGCGATCCTGGAAGGGGCGCCGGAGGCCAGCAATGCCCAGGCTCGTACGGCTGGCGCCCTGCGAGCCTTCCAGGAGAACCGCTACACCCATGTGGTGGCCACCGAGACGGCTCACTGGAAGATCGACGAGGCCTACCAGGTCATCGGGAGCCTGTACGAGGCGTACCCGGAGATCGGCGCCGTTTTCAGCGCCAACGACATGATGGCCTTGGGTGTGCTGAAGTACCTGGAAGAGACAGGGCGCAGCGATGTTCTGGTGGCAGGCTACGATGCCCTGGACGAGGCCAGGGAGGCTGTGCGCCAGGGCAAGCTCTTGGTCACCGTGGACCAGCAGGCGGCTCGTCAGGGCTATCTGGGCGTGGAATATGCCTGGCGAGGGCTCCAAGGCGAGGAACTACCTAAAGAAACCTTGATCGATATCCGTTTAGTGACTCAAGAGAACGTGGACCAATAGAACGGCGCACTCCTCGCAGGAGGACGACATCCTGGTACGCTGAGGGGACAAAGCCAAGAGGCGTTTTCTGGAGGTTGGATGTATACCGTACTCTCCCGACTGAGCATCACCACCAAAGCCTTCATCACCCTGCTGTTCGTTGGCGTAGTGCCGCTGATGACCGTGGGGATCCTCTCCTACAATGTCTCCAGCGACATTCTCCAGAAGGAGATGAGCCATTCCAGCCAGGAGCTGTTGAAACAGCAGCAGCGGTACATGGATCTGCTACTGCGGGGCGTGGAGAGCCTCATGGCCAACGTCAGTAGCCTGGAAGAGGTGCAGCGGGCCTTGACCGAGGGCGCTACCGCTGACGAGGTCACCAGGCTGGCCACTCGCGCCAAGATCAACGCCATCCTCCAGGGATACACCAACCTGGACGGTCTCCTCTCCATCGACATTTTCACCACATCGGGTCTGCGTTTCCACGTGGGGGACACTCTGACCGCCGGGGAAGTGGACCAGGAAACCCTGGATCGCCTCTACGAGGAGGCCCTGGCCGCGGGCAGGGACGTCTACTGGAGCGGCATCGAGGAGCGCCTCGATCCCCGGTCCGGCTTCGACAAGGCCATCATCGCGGCCCAG
Organism: Caldilineaceae bacterium; assembly: GCA_015494005.1. Classification (GTDB taxonomy): domain Bacteria; phylum Chloroflexota; class Anaerolineae; order Caldilineales; family Caldilineaceae; genus S144-5. The sequence continues at coordinate 3,342 of WGCB01000203.1, read as the reverse complement.
ATCCTGCGGACACCATCGAACCAGGGCCGCCCAGGGGAGCCCGCCGGCCTGCTCCTGGTGAGCTACAGTGTGGACAGCTTCCACCAGGCGTTCAACCAGGTGACCTTTGGGCCGGGCGCGTACATGGTGGTGGTGGACGGCAAAGATCGCATCGTTTTTCACCCGGACAAGAGTTTCATCGGCAAGCGCATGAGCGATGAGCTCCTCCAACTGCTCCAGGATCACACCGGCTCTTTCATCGAGACTGTCGGGGAAGAGGAGATGTTCGTCGCCTTCACTCGTTCCCCTCTGAACGGTTGGCGCCTGGTCAGCCTCGTTCCCATGGAAAGTCTGCTGGCTGGCGTGCGTCAGATCCACGACTACACGCTCTGGGTCCTGGGCATCTTCCTTCTGCTCATCACCCTGGCCGTCCTGGTGATCTTTCGCTACTTCGTCACTCCCATCAACCGGCTCTCCAGCCTCTTCCGACAGATCCAGGAGGGCACCATCGACTGGAACGTACGCCTTCCAGAAGATCGCCGGGACGAGATCGGCAAGCTGAACCATTGGTTCAATATTTTCCTGCAGAACCTGAAGGAGAAGGCCCGAACCGAGGAGGAACTGGTCCAGGCCAAAGAGGCAGCCGAAGCGGCCAACCGGGCGAAAGGGGAGTTCCTGGCCAACATGAGCCACGAGATCCGCACGCCCATGAACGCCATCATCGGCATGACCGAGCTGGCCCTGGGGACGGAGCTGAGCCCGGAGCAGGAGGAGTTCCTCAAGACCATCAAGACCTCGGCCAACTCCCTCCTCTCCCTGCTCAACGACATCCTGGACTTCTCCAAGATCGAGTCGGGCCGGCTCGACTTCGCTCGAGAACCCTTCCGCCTGCGGGAGCAGATCGGGGACATACTGAAGACCCTGGCCGTCAATGCTCAGGAGAAAAATGTGGAACTGGTCTATCACATCGAACCAGAGGTGCCCGATGCCTACCTGGGCGATCCCGGCAGGCTACGGCAGATCCTGATCAATCTGCTGGGCAACAGCCTGAAATTCACCGAAGAAGGCGAAGTAGCCCTGCATGTCCGCCTGGAGGAGCAGGACGGCCAGTCCGCCCGGCTGCGCTTCGCGGTGATGGACACAGGCATCGGCATCGCCCAAGAGGACCAGGAGAGCATCTTCGAGTCCTTCTCCCAGGCCGACAGCTCCATCACCCGCCGGTATGGGGGCACGGGCCTGGGACTTTCCATCTCCTCCCGGCTGATCGAGATGATGGGCGGGCGCATCTGGCTGGAGAGCGAGCTGGGCCGCGGCAGCACGTTTTACTTCACCGTGCAGCTGGATCTGCAGCCAGGCCAGAAGGCGCACTATCCTTCCATCGCCCCCGAGCTGAAAGGCACTCGAGTTCTGGTGGTGGAGGACAACCAGACCACAGGCAAGTATCTCGCCCAGCTTCTCACCCATTGGGGCATGGACCCCACCGTGGTGACCAGTGGGAAATCCGCCATCGTCACCGTGAAACGCGCCCTGAGCAAGGGCGCGCCCTACAGACTCCTCCTCTTGGACGCCCAGATGGAAGGCATGGACGGTTTCGATGTGGCCGAGGTGCTGAAACGGGAGCCGGGTTTGTCCACCCAGATGATCATGATGTTCTCCCTGGCCAACTCCAGCACGGACATCAACCGCTGCCAGGAGATGGACATCCAGCACTACCTGATCAAACCATTCCTGGAGTCGGAGCTTCTGGAAGTTCTCCACGCCACCCTGGGCGACGACTCTTCCCCGACCCAGGAGGCGTCTCAGCACGCTGCGCCGCCCCAGGCTGTGGTCTATCGAGAGCTGCAGATCCTCCTGGCCGAGGACAACGTGGTCAATCAGCGGGTGGCGGCCCTGCTCCTGGAGCGCCAGGGACACACCGTGACTGTGGCCGCCAACGGCAAGGAGGCCATCGAGCTCTGGCAGTCCCGGCCCTTCGACCTGATCTTGATGGACGTGCAGATGCCGGAGATGGATGGCTTCCAGGCGGCACAGGAGATCCGCAAGATGGAGGCCGAGACCGGCCAGCACATCCCCATCATCGCCTTGACCGCCCGGGCCATGAAGGGCGACCGGGAGCGTTGCCTGGCCGCCGGCATGGACGGCTACCTCTCCAAGCCCATCAAGGTGGCTGAGCTCTTCGAAGCCATCGAGCTGGTCATGATGGGCACCTTCCAGCCCAACACCAACGGCCGAGCCGCCATCCCGGCTGGAGGACGCTTCTTCTGGGGATAGCGCCCCCAATCCGCCTTTCTCCCTCTTTGCCCTCTGCTTTTACCTTCCCGAACGCCGCCATGCCAGCCACGCGGACGTGAGCCGGTGCACCAGGGGCGTCAACCGCCCCCGGTTGTACGTGTCCGCCACCTGCTTCAAGATCCCCGCCTGGGTAGGGTAGGCATGGATGGTCCGGGCCAGGGTCTTCAGGCCCAGGTTGCCTGTCATGGCCAGGACCACCTCACCGATCATCTCTCCAGCATGGCTGGCCACGATGGTCGCCCCCAGGATCCGATCACTCCCCTTGCGCAGGTGCACCTTGGCGAACCCCTCGGTCTCGCCGTCGGTCACTGCCCGATCCGTCCGGGCCAGGGGCACCGTGATGGTCTCCACCGGGATGCCCTGCTCCTGGGCCTCTGAGGGGTACATCCCCACATGGGCAACTTCCGGGTCGGTGTAGGTGCTCCAGGGGATGACCAGGCGGCTGAAGCGGGCTTTGGGCCCTGGGAACAGAGCGTTCTGGACCACGATACGGGCGGACGCATCGGCCACGTGGGTGAACTGGTACTTCACCGCCACATCCCCGGCCGCGTAGATGTTCGGGTTGGTGGTCTGGAGAAAATCGTTCACTTGGATGCCCTTGCGATGGTATTCCACGCCCGCAGCGGCCAGGTCCAGCCCCTCCACGTTGGGGGATCGTCCCGCCGCCACCAGGATCTGATCCACGGCCACCCTTCCCGGCTTCCCTTCCTGCTCGAAGCAGAGGACGCGCTCTCCCCCTTCTCGCAGGACCTGGCTGATCTTGGCCTCCAGGACCATGCGCACCCCGTCCTCCTCCAGGGCCCGGGCCACCACCTTGGCGGCATCTTCGTCCTCCCGGATGAGGATGCGCGGGAAGATCTCGAACAAGGTAACCTGGGTGCCTAGCCGCTGGAAGGCCTGGGCCAGCTCGCAGCCGATGGGTCCCGCGCCGATGATGGCCAGCCGACGGGGCTGCTCCGTCACGGAGAAGATGCTCTCGTTGGTCAGGTAGCCGGCCTCGGCCAGGCCTGGGATGGGCAGCTCCATGGGCCGGGAGCCGGTGGCGATGAGCGCTTTGGCGAAGCGCAGGGT